>NZ_JBIRTN010000010.1:21299-101002 GCF_044334705.1 Streptomyces sp. NPDC020731 | reverse complement strand
GTGCGGGTACGGGGGCCCCGTGTGCCGGGGGCATGGCGCCCTGGGGCGGGACGGGAGTGCCTGATACCGCAGCCCCGTGTGCCGGAACGGGGACCCCCTGCGGGGGAACGGCCGCACCTTGTGCGGGTACGGGAGCCCCCTGCGGCGGAACCGGAGCCCCCTGCGGCGCGACAGGCGCCCCCTGCGCAGGCGCCGCGCCCCACTGCGCCGAAGCCCCTGGAGCCTGGGCGTTCGTCGCCGGGGTGGCCGGAGCGGGAGCCTCGGCGGGTGTGCCGTCGGGCTCCGCCGGCTGGGTGGCGGCCCGTCGCCGGCGGCCCGTCGGCGCGCTGGTGGGGTGTGGCTGCGGCGGGGTGTGGTCGTCGGCCTGGTCGTGCGGAACGGCGTCATGGCGGCCGTCGTCGACCCCGGTCCCCCCGGGCGCAGCACCCTGCCCGACCGCCTGCGCCGCATGTCCGGCGTGCTGTTCCTGGTCCGCCTCGGCCGGTGGCAGCGCGAACACCGTACGGGGCGCGGCCTCCTGCGCCGCCGCCCGCTCGGTGGCGGCGGCCAGCGCACGTCGACGCCGCCCCGTCGGCTGCGACTGCCCGGAAGCCTGAGCCGGAACATGCACCGCGACCTCGGCCTGGGGCACGTCGGCCGTCCCGCCCCCGCCGGACGGCGCGGGCAGCGCCGGCGGCAGCGCGTGCTGTTCGCCGGACCCGTGCAGGGCCTGCCGCTCGGACGGTGCCGGCACCCCCTGGGGCGGTACGGTTCCGCCCAGCCCCGTGTTCGACGCGGCGGCCCCCGCCGCGTGCTCGGCGGCGGTGACGACGGCCCCCTCGGACACCCCGGCCGCCCCGGCGAGCTCGACCTCGGCACCCACCGCGGCCGACGCGTCCTCGGCCGGCCGGCCACGTCGGCGCCCGGTACCGCTGGACACCGTCTGCGCCGGAAGCTGTGCCTGCGCGGGCTCGTCGGCGGTGGCGGCGGCGTCGGCCGCCCGGCGCCTGCGCCGGCCGGTGGGCGTGGACTCCGTACCGGAGCCGTCGTCCGCGCCCGGCACCTCGCTCTCCAGGAAGGCGTCCACGGACGGGCGCCGCGACCGGCGCCGCCCGCCGCCGGAGGCCGGCTCGGCGGGAGCGGGCTCCTCGGCCGGCACCGCCACCTCGGCGGCCGCCACGGACCCCGCCCCGCCCCCGATCGGCACCTCGAGGACGAACGCGCTGCCGCTCATCCCCGGCACCTCGTGCGTCTGCAGCACACCGCCGTGCGCCCGGACGATCCCGCGCACGATCGGCTCGTGCACCGGGTCGCCGCCGCCGTACGGTCCGCGCACCTCGATGCGTACGACCTCGCCGCGCTGCGCCGCCGCGACCACGACCGTGTTGTCCAGGTAACCGCCCGCCGACACGGGCGTGTTGCCGGTCGCGTCGACACCCGCGACGTCCGCGACGAGATGCGCGAGGGCGGTCGCGAGCAGCCGCGGGTCCACCTCGGCCTCGATGGGCGGCGCGTGCACGGCGAACTGCACCCGTCCGGGACCGATGAGCTCCACGGCCCCGTCGACTCCGGCGCCGACGACGGCGTCGAGCATCACCTTCGTACGGGCGACCTGCTCGCCGCCGGTGTCGAGCCGCTGGTAGCCGAGGACGTTGTCGATGAGGGTGGTGATCCGGGCGTAACCGGCCGACAGGTGGTGGAGCACCTGGTTGGCCTCGGGCCACAGCTGCCCGGCGTCGTCGGCGGCCAGCGCGGACAGCTCGCGGCGCAGTTCGTCCAGCGGGCCCCGCAGGGACCGCCCGAGCAGGGTGAGCAGCTGGTCGTGCCGGGCGGCGAGGGCCTCGTAGCGGTCCTTCTCCCGCTCGCCGAGCGCGGCGTACCGCTCCTCGTTCGCGGCGAGTTCCTCCGCGTGCTGCTCGCGCAGCTCCTCCAGCTCGGTGGCATGGCCCTGGCGCAGGGCGGTGAGCGCGGAGGCGTGTTCCTCGGCGAGCCGCTCCAGCTCCTCGGTGTGCTCCTGCCCGGCCTTCTCCTTCTCCTCGACGAGCGCGTCGTAGGAGCGGCGGTCGAGGAACGTCATGACGGCGCCGACGAGCTGGTCGCCGTCGCGCACCGGCGCGGTCGTCAGGTCGACCGACACCTGGTCGCCGTTCTTGGCGTACAGCACCTGACCGCGCACCCGGTGCTTGCGCCCGGAGCGCAGGGTGTCGGCGAGCGGGGACTCGTCGTACGGGAAGGGGGCGCCGTCGGCGCGCGAGTGCAGGACGAGCGTGTGCAGTTCCCGCCCGCCGAGTTCGCCGGCCCGGTAGCCCAGTATCTGGGCGGCGGCCGGATTGACGAGGACGATCCGCCCGTCGGTGTCGGTCCCGACGACGCCCTCGGAGGCGGCGCGCAGGATCATCTCGGTCTGCCGCTGCGAACGCGCGAGCTCGGCCTCGGTGTCGACGGTGCCGGAGAGGTCGCGGACGACGAGCATCAGCAGTTCGTCGCCGGTGTAGCCGGAATTGTCGTACGCCTGCTGGCCGTTCTCCAGATTCGCACTGGTGACCTCGACCGGGAACTCGGTCCCGTCGGTCCGCCGGGCGACCATCCGCGTCGGTTTGGTGCGCGCCCGGGGATCGATGTGGTCGGGCCGCCGCATGGACCCGGGGATGAGCCTGGAGTCGAACTCCGGCAGCAGGTCCAGCAGCCCTCGCCCCACCAGCGCCGTGCCCGGGGTCTCGAAGGCCTCCAGGGCGATGGCGTTGGCGTTGACGACCGTCCCGTTGGCGTTGACCAGCACCAGGGCGTCCGGAAGCGCGTCCAGTATGGCTGCGAGGCGAGCAGTGCCTCGGGATGGCCTGCTGCTCACGAGACGCTTCCTCTCTGTTACCGCGACGTGCCGACCGCTCGGGCCATCTTGCCAACCTGCCCGCAGCGTGTCACGCGAGGGAGTCTAAGGGCTGGGATTGCGCTCGCGACGTCGGATGGGACGTACATCGCATCAAGAAGTGACGGCGATGTGACGCCCGGTACGCCCGGAACCCGTGACTGCCTGCGCCGACGCGCCACGAACCTTCGCGGGACCTTTACGCCCCCTGTGCCCCGACTCGCTCCCGGAAATCTCCCTCACGGGCGCCCCGCGGCGCCCGCTTCGGGCAGCAGCGGCACCAGCCGGTCCCAGCGGGCGATCTCGCATCCGTTCGTACGGTCGTAGGTCGCGTCGACGGGGCGGCCGGCCCAGGTGCCGGTGACGCGGGCGGTGGCGGGCCCGCCGTACTGCAGAGTGCAGACGGCGTCGCGCGGTGCCGGGGCGAAGGCGTCCCGCCCCCACCGCGTGTTCCGCTCGACGGCCGCACAGGCACCGGCGGGATCGGGATGACTGCCGCCACCGGGCCGGCACCGCACCTCGTACGTCCCGTCCGCCCCACCGCCCGCGTCGCGCACGGTGACGGTGAGGCGGTCCCCGCGCGCAGGCGCGTCGTGCGCGTACGCCGCCGGGGGCGCGGTGGACAGCGAGGTGAGGGCCGCGACGGCGGCGACGGCACCGAGGGCGAGCCGCCGCGGCCCGGGACGGACGGCGGCGGGAGCCTGTGGGACGACCTGCGACATGACCTGAGACATGACCTGACCAACGCGCCACCGCGCGGAACGTTGCGCCACGCCGAGGCGACGGCCGGAAGTGCTTTGCCCTGCGGGCTCCCCGCCTAGTACCGTGGGTGGCGATTGGTGACACCCCACGCGGGTGTGTCATCATCGGCACGCACCGAAACCGATCGCGCTCACGCGCGGAAGGTATCCGTGCACGGAGGCGTCGCCTAGTCCGGTCTATGGCGCCGCACTGCTAATGCGGTTTGGGTCTTAAAGCCCATCGAGGGTTCAAATCCCTCCGCCTCCGCACCGATCACGAAGCCCCGGCCCCCGCGGTCGGGGCTTCGTGGTTTCTTCCCCCGTCGATCCCGCGTTTGTGCAGCTCACAAGGGGTGGGGCAAACGGATTTCACATGGCGGCGGCAGTCATGTAATGTTCTTCCTGTCGCCGCGAGCGGGCCGAAAGGGCCGGGGAGCGGCGAGAAAACTGAAGAGACAAGCACTCGTAGCTTAACGGATAGAGCATCTGACTACGGATCAGAAGGTTGCAGGTTCGAATCCTGCCGAGTGCACAGCAGGTCGAAGGCCCCGGAGAGATCCGGGGCCTTCGGTGTTTCAGGGGCGTACAGCAGCGAAGTACAGCAACCGCGTCATCTGGTACCGCCCATCGCATCCGACAGCTTGCCGATCGGCCGGATGGGCCGCTGGAGGTCTGCCGGCACCGGAGCTCCTCGCTCAGATCATGGTCGCGAACGACCTGTGGCTTCCCGAGCTCAGAGCGCGAGATCGATTCTCTTCACCCGCTCCAAGGCAGCAGCGATGATGTTCCGGCGACCCACGCTTGAGGCGGTTGCGGACCCGGTGGGGCTGCACGACCGACACGGTGACGTGGCTGAGACCCCCGGAAACCCTGGAGCGGGGCCTGTCCGCAACTACTGCATCAGCTCGAGGTGGGGGTGCTCCGCGGACACCGGGCAGCGGTAGAGCTGCTGCCGGTAGCCGCTGGCGATCTGGACCTCGGTCGGCTGCCTCGGGACGAGGTCAGGAGGCTCCGGGACGATTTCGCTCACGGACCGCGGGACACGGCCGCGCTCCTGTACGTCCAGGCCCTTGGCCCGGAAGGCGTCGATCAGCCTCTGGTGCTCCGGGTCGGATGCGGTGAACGACGGGCTGACGCGCGGCCGATCCTCGTTCTCGACCCAGCCGCGGCTGTTGTCGTCCCATTCGAAGGTGGCGATGGTCAGCAACGGGTCCATCTCGATACCGCAGGCGGGGCAGCCCCGGGGTTGGGGATCGGTGGGGCCCCAAGAGGCCCAGCCGCCGACCTTCCAACCGGGCGCGACGGACAGGTGGTCCTCGTAGAACTCCGACGGGTAGTCCATGAAGGAGCTGTCCACAGCGGTGCCGGCCGCCTCCCAGCGGCTCCAGTCCTGGATTCGCGCCCGCAGTTCGTCACTCAGCTCCATGAAGTGCGGATACTCGGTGATCTGCTCCGGTGCGAGCAGGCACGGCTCGGGCACGTACTCGTCGAACTGAACGGCGGACGGCTGCGGGGGCGTGGCGAGGACGTCCGTGACCTCGGCGGCACGGCGCCAGAACAGCACGGTCCTGGGCATGAACTTGTCCGGGGGATGGTCGCAGGGGCACCACAGCACCTGGAGCAGATCGGCCCCGTCCCCGCCGGGCGGGCGCAGATCGGGGATGTCGCGCGCGTACAGCTGGGCCAGCGGCAGCAGGGCGATCGGGCCCTCGGGGTGCGGACGGCCGGCCTTGATCCGCTCCAGGGTCGCCTTCTCCTCGGGCGTGAACACGGTCCGGCCGACATCGTCGACGGGCCGGTGCTTCGCCTGCGCCCCGATGCGTCGCCACTCCCGGACGTCGTCCGGCGAGTGGGGCTTCTCCGATCTGTGCCACTGGTGCGAGCCCTCGCAGTACGGCCACGGCTCGTCCGCGGGCCACAGCAGCGGCCCGCCGATCGAGCTGTCGTGCGGCGAGGGCGACCCGGGACGGGGATGCAGCCGGGTCGCCGTGCGGGCCAGTGGGGCCAGTTGCGGGAAGAACGCAGTGACGTCGAGTGGCCTTGGCGGGGTCCTGCGTATGTCGGTCATGGCGGCGATGCTGCCATCAGCCTCTGACACCCCCAGGGCCAAGCGGACTTCACAACCTGGTGACCACCCGGGCGTTGACGGGCCTTGACCCCAGCCGCTCCGCGCTGATCGGCTGGACACGTGGCCAACGACCCGAGCGAATACGACAAGTCCGTGCCCGTCGTTGCGGCCCACCTCGCCAAGACCGAGCGGGCGGTCGATCGCACTCGCGCCGCGCACGCCGGACGGCCGTCTGCGGAAGTGCACCAGGCTCTCGTTGAAGCTCTGCAAGCCGAGGACGCCCAACGAGTTGTGCCGCAGGCCGCCGAGGAGCTTGCGGGACAGATCTCCGAGTCATCACGAGCAGGCGACGGCCCGCGGACGTCAGCGGACCGTCAGCGCGGGTGACAGGCACCGCAGCCCAGGTCCAGCGAGTATCCCGAGTTGCTTCGGGACGAAGAGGTCACCTGCCGACGTCCGAGTTGTGATCGCCTGCGGACGACCGCGGACGGGCATGGAGCCGCACGAGCAGAAGCCGGCCCAGTACTCGTCATGACCACACACGAAGGCCTCTGGCCGCTCTGCCCTCAACACTTCGTACCGGGCGGCAAGGGCGTCCAGAGCCTCATGTGGCGAGCAGCTCGGACGGTCACGAAGGATCTTGATGCCGTGGAGGATCCGGTTGCTGGGAATCTGGTCGTCGGCAAGGCCGACAGTTGCGCCGTTGGTCGTGACGGTGGCGCACGGGCCGCCTGGCCGGCTCACGCGGCGGACGGTGGGATGTTCTGGTTGGCGTGGAAGAAGTTGTCCGGGTCGTAGGCGCGTTTGACCGCGGTCAGCCGGTCGTAGTGGTCGCGGTAGGTGGAGCGGACGCGCTCGGGGCCCTCCGCCTCGCCGATGAAGTTGACGTACGAGCCGCCCATGGAGTGCGGGTGCAGGTCGGTCCAGTAGTCGACGCACCACTGCCGGACCAGATCGGCGTTGGCCGGGTCGGGGTCGATGCCGGCGACGACGCCGGACCACACGGCGTCCCGGTAGGCCCAGGCCGTTTCGCCGGGGGCTACCCGGTGGGCCGATCCGTCCACGGGGTACAGGTGCATCGTCGACAGGTCGGTGGGGAGGGCCTGGCCGTACCTCTCGTGCACCGCGACGGCGTCGTCCGGGATGCTCTCGAAGAAGTCCCCGCGCCAGTACCACTGCAGCCCTTTGGGGACCAGTTCGTCGAACATGGTCTGCAGGGCGGGGTAGGGCATGGGAGTGGCGAAGTGGAAGGCCGGCGGGGCCGGGTCGTTGACCACGGACAGCACGTCCTCCAGGCGGCCGGTCTCCAGGTCGCCGGTGTAGCACCAGATCACGGCGCACATCTTCTGGCCGTGGATCGGTTCCGGGAAGGGCGGCCCGGGTGGAACGGTCATGATCGCGAAGAACCCGTTGAGGTCCTCCGGCGCGGCGGGCAGGAACTCCCGGTACCAGCGCAGCACTTCCGGCGTGCGGTCGACCGGCCACACGGTCACCGCGACCCCGACCGTGTCCACCGGGTGCAGCCGGTAGGTGAACGACGTGACCACGCCGAAGTTGCCGCCGCCGCCCCGCAGCGCCCACAGCAGATCCGGGTGCTCCTTCTCGGAGGCGGTGACGACGCTGCCGTCGGCCAGGACGACGTCCGCGGCGATCAGGCTGTCGACCGTCAGCCCGTACTTGCGGGTCAGGTGGCCGTGCCCGCCGCCCAGCGTGAGACCGCCGACCCCCGTGGTCGAATTGATCCCGGTCGGCACACCGAGGCCGAAGGCGTGTGTCTCGTGGTCCAGGTCGCCCAGCCGGCTGCCCCCGCCCACCTGCGCGGTTCCGGCCTCCGGATCGACGCGTGCCCAGCGCATCGGGGACAGGTCGAGGGTGAGCGCGTCGTCGACCAGGCACAGCCCCGGCCCGCTGTGCCCGCCACCGCGCACCGCGAGGTCGGCCCCTCTCTCCTGGGCGAAGGCGATGGTGGCCCGTACGTCCGCCGTGCCCGTGCACTGGGCGATGGCGGCCGGCCTCCGGTCGATCATGGCGTTGTAGATGCTGCGGGCCTCGTCGTAATCCGCGTCCTGCGGCGTGACGACACGTCCTCGCAGGGCCGCTCGGAAGTTGTCGAGAGCAGTCGCGTCCATGCCGCTCATGAGCGGACACCCCTTGGGAAGGATTGCGGTACCGGACGGCCGCGGCGGGCGGAACCGGCGGATCGGCCGACGTTCGTCCGGGGTTCGGGGAGCGAATCCCCGTTCCATCCAGTGTGACGCCGGTCACGTCGCTGCGCGACATGGGGAAATCAGTCCGGAGAGCCGGGGTTTCCGCGGTGGCGGAGTGTGGTGCGGAGGTAGTTGGTCAGGGCGGTGGCCGCTGCCGTGAGGAAGATGAAGCTGTAGAGGATCTGCAGGATGGCGACCAGGCGGGCCGCCTGGCCGCGCGGGGTGATGTCGCCGTAGCCGACGGTGGCGAGGGTGACCACCGTGAAGTAGAGGGCGTCCAGGCGGGTGGCGATGCCGTCGAGCTCGCCGGGGCGCTGGGCCAGGGCCTGGTAGGCGGTCGCGAAGACCAGGATGGACAGGCTCATCAGCAGGGGGATGACCAGCCCCGGGCGGACGTCCGGGCGGCCGAGCAGGACGTGGACGACCTGCCGCAGCAGCAGGAGTGCGATCAGTGTCAGCGCGAGGCCGAAGAGGGTCCAGCTCAGGGCCGGGCGGCGCGGGCCCAGACGGTCCAGGGGCAGGAGGAAGTACGCGGTGACCATCGCCGCCACGCCCGCCGCCTGGACCAGCCAGGGCCACAGGGCGCTCCAGGTCGTGGACGCGCGTTCTAGGCCCGGGACTCGCGGCGTGGTGCGCACAGGGCCCAGATGATGAAGCCGTCGATGGCGATGAGGGCGATCGACCAGACCGGTGCGTGGGGCAGCCACACGAAGTTGGCGACCATGCTGAGTCCGGCCAGCGCGACGCCCACCGCGCGGGCCCAGGTGGCCCCGGTGAACAGGGCGAGACCGGCGACGGTCACCAGGGCGCCGAGGATCAGGTGGATCCAGCCCCAGCCGGTCAGGCTGAACTCGTAGGTGAAGTTCCGGGTGGCGACGAAGACGTCGTCCTCGGCGATGGCGGCGATGCCCTGGAAGATCGCCATGATGCCGCCGAACGTCATCAGGACCGCCGCCGCCGCCGTCCAACTCGTCGCCCAAGGGCTCTTGGCCTCCCACCCGGCCTGGTGGTGGCGTGTGCCGCTGACATTGCTCGCCATGTGTTCGACCTTTCGGCTGTCCCCGAGCGGTGCGGCCCCCCAACCAGGTTTGCACTCCGGTCCGGGCTCGGCACCTCGGCGCGGGTGCCGGACCCGGCCGGTGCCGGGCCGCGGTCCGCGGGCGTTGTCAGTGGGGCCCCCTAGTCTCGTCGGAGATGGCACAGGCATGGAGGTGCTCGGGGCTGCGGTGGTCGGCGGACGGCCCCGTGCTGGCGTGGGAGGGCGGCCGGCGCTCCGCGCTGACCTGGGGGAAACGGGTGGCCTTCGGGGTCGGGGAAGGGGGAGTGCGGACATGTGTGGGGGCACGGGGGCACGCGTGTCCGCTCGGGGCGGCCGTTCCGGGGCGGAGCACGGGGGCGCGCTGCGAGGAGTGCGCCCGGCTGGACCGGGCGCACTCGGTGGCCGCCGACACCCTCGCGGACGATCCGCGGCCCTACCGCGTGTACCTGGCGTGGTTCGGGCCGGGAATGACCAAGGTCGGGATCACCGCGGTACAGCGGGGGTCGGCGCGGCTGCTGGAGCAGGGGGCGGTCTGCTTCAGCTGGCTGGGGACCGGGCCGCTGATGGCGGCGCGGCGCACCGAGGAGCTGCTGCGTGCCGCGCTCCGCGTGCCCGACCGGATCCCCTACGCCGGCAAGCGGGCGGTGCGGGCGGTCCTCCCGGACGGGGAGGAGGAGCGGGCGGCCGAGATCGCCGGGTTGCACGCGCGGGCGGTCGCCCTGGACGGATGGCCGGAGTCGCTCGCCCGTGAGCCGTTCCGGCCGGTCGATCACGTCGGGGTGTTCGGGCTGTCGGGGGTGCCGGCCGCCGTGGGGGAGGTGAGCGAGCTGGTCGCCGGGGGCGCGGTGAGCGGGGAACTGGTGGCCGCCGCCGGTCCCGATCTGCATCTGACGACGGGGAAGGGAGTCGTGGTGCTGGACACCCGGCTGCTGACCGGGTGGGGACTGCTCCCGGCCCGGGGACGGGAGTTCGCGGTGCCGGTCAGGGCGGTCAGGGACCGGGCGGCGGCGCAGGACGGGCTGTTCTGATCCGGGGCCGGCCCCCGCTGGTCGCCGTTGGCGAATCCGTGGGACGGCCGCCGGGCCCCCGCCCCGGCACCGCGACGGGAGTTTCCCGCCCCGCGGAGCACCGCATGAGCGGCGTCACGCCGGAGAAGCGCTCCCCTCACCGGACGGCGACGAGACGTGCCGACGGCATCCCTCTGGACCCCGGTTGCGGTCGCGGGTGATCGTGGGCGGCATGAGCGCTCACCCCGACATCCGTACCGAGGCCGACGACGTGCGGCGCTTCTGGGAGGGGCTCGGGCTGCCCGGGCTCGTCGATGTGCACACGCACTTCATGCCGGAGCGGGTGCTGCACAAGGTGTGGGCCTACTTCGACGCGCTCGGGCCGCTGACCGGCGGTGTCGAGTGGCCGATCACCTACCGGGAGGAGGAGGCCGCACGGGCCGCGCTGCTGCGGGAGTTCGGCGTGCGGGCCTTCACCGCCATGCTCTACCCGCACAAGCCGGGCATGGCGCGCTGGCTGAACGGCTGGGCGGCCGGCTTCGCCGCTCGCACGCCCGACTGCCTGCACACCTCGACGCTCTTCCCCGAGCCCGACGCCGCGGACTGCGTCCGGGACGCCGTCGACGCCGGCGCGCGGGTCTTCAAGGCACACGTGCAGGTGGGCGCGTACGACCCGGCCGACGAGTCGCTCGACGGCGCCTGGGGACTGCTCGCCGAGGCGGGCGTTCCGGTGGTGATCCACTGCGGGTCCGGCCCCGCGCCCGGCAAGCACACAGGACCCGAGCCGATCGCCCGGGTGCTGGCCCGGCACCCCCGGCTGCGGCTGATCGTGGCGCACCTCGGCATGCCCGAGTACGAGGACTTCCTGGACCTCGCCGAGCGGTACGAGGAGGTGCGGCTTGACACCACGATGGCGTTCACCGACTTCAGCGAGCGCCTGGCGCCGTTCCCCCGGCGGGCCCTGCCCCGGCTGGCCGCCCTCGGCGACCGGATCCTGCTCGGCTCGGACTTCCCGAACATCCCGTACCCCTACCTCCACCAGCTCCACGCGCTGGAGCGGCTGGACCTCGGGGACGCCTGGCTGCGGGCGGTGTGCCACGACAACGCGGCCCGGCTCTTCGGCCTGCCCGGCTGAGCGGAGGGCCGCCCTGGCTGGGCGGGCCTGTCCGGCTGGGCGGGCCGCCCCGGCTGAGTGGAGGGTCGCCCTGGCTGAGAACGGCCTGTCCGGCTGGGCGGCGGGCCGCCCCGGCTGAGAACAGCCTGTGGGTTTCTCAGCTAAAACACAGGTTGCCGAAAGGGTGTTCTCAGAGGCCCCGGACATCGTGTGCGGTATGACCACGATCTCGCCCCAGGGGCGCACCGAACTGCTGAGGCCGGACGGGAGCCCCGTCCGCGTGCTTGTGGTGGACGACGAGCAGTCGATCACCGAACTGCTGTCCATGGCCCTGCGGTACGAAGGCTGGCAGATCCGCAGCGCGGGGGACGGCCAGGGGGCCCTCCGCACCGCACGCGAGTTCCGGCCCGACGCCGTCGTCCTGGACATGATGCTGCCGGACATGGACGGGCTGGCCATCCTCGGCCGGCTGCGCCGCGAGCTGCCGGACGTGCCCGTACTGTTCCTCACCGCCAAGGACGCCGTCGAGGACCGTATCGCCGGACTGACCGCCGGCGGGGACGACTACGTCACCAAGCCGTTCAGCCTGGAGGAGGTCGTCGCCCGGCTGCGCGGACTGATCCGCCGTTCCGGCGCGGCCGACCGCCGCTCGGAGTCGATGCTGGTCGTCGGCGACCTCACCCTCGACGAGGACAGCCACGAGGTCACCCGTGGCGGCGACGGCATCCACCTCACCGCCACCGAGTTCGAGCTGCTGCGCTTCCTCATGCGCAATCCGCGGCGCGTGCTCAGCAAGGCCCAGATCCTCGACCGGGTCTGGTCGTACGACTTCGGCGGGCAGGCGAACGTCGTCGAGCTGTACATCTCGTACCTGCGCCGGAAGATCGACGCGGGCCGGGAGCCGATGATCCACACCCGGCGCGGCGCCGGCTACATGATCAAACCCGCGGTCTCGTGAGCGGACGGCGACGGCCGCGTCCGCAGCGCCGGGCACGCGCCCCGCGCACCCTGCGGACGCGGCTCGTCGTCGCGTCCGTGGTGCTGATCGCGGTGGTGTGCGCGGTGATCGGTTCCGTGACCACGCTGGCGCTGCGGTCACATCTGTACGAGCAGCTCGACGGGCAGTTGAAGGAGGTCGCGGCGCGCGCGTCGGGCGCCTTCGGGCCGCCGGGGCAAGGCGGGGACGGGGCCGGCAGGGAGCCCAAGCCGATCGATCTCACCGAATTCGTCGCCCACGGCCCGCAGCCGAGCTACACCATCGCGGCGAAGGTCGAGAACGGCGCCGTCACGGAGGCCCTGTACGGGAAGAAGTCCGAGGACGACTTCTCGATGAGCGCCAAGTCGCTGGACGCGGCCCAGACCTCCGTGCTCGACTCCGTCGCCCGGGACGACGCCGAGCACACCGTGGACATCCCCGGCCTCGGGACCTACCGCGTCGCCTACCGAGAAGGCCCCAACGGCGCCTTCTACGTCGCCGTCCCCACGGCGGACGTCGACAACACCATCAACACCCTGATCCTCGTCGAGATCAGCGTCACCGCCGCCGGGCTCATCGCCGCGTCCCTGGCCGGAGCCGTCATCGTCGGCGTCGCCACCCGCCCCCTCCGCAAGGTCGCCGCCACCGCCACCCGTGTCTCCGAGCTGCCCCTGCACACCGGTGAGGTGCACCTCAAGGAGCGCGTCCCCGAGTCCGAGTGCGATCCGCACAGCGAGGTCGGCCGGGTCGGTGCCGCGCTGAACCGGATGCTCGACCACGTCCACGGAGCGCTGGACTCCCGGCAGGAGAGCGAGACCCGGGTACGGCAGTTCGTCGCGGACGCCAGCCACGAGCTGCGCACACCGCTGGCCTCCATCCGGGGCTATGCCGAACTCACCCGGCGCGGCCGGGAGCAGGTCGGCCCCGACACCCGGCACGCGCTCCGGCGGATCGAGTCCGAGGCGGGCCGGATGACCCTGCTCGTCGAGGACCTGCTGCTGCTCGCCCGCCTGGACGCCGGCCGGCCCCTGCAGTTCGAGGAGACCGACCTGGTCCCGCTCGTCGTGGACACCATCAGCGACGCCCGCGCCGCCGGACAGGACCACGTCTGGCGGCTCGAACTGCCCGACGAGCCCGCCCCGGTGTGCGCCGACGCCGCCCGGCTCCAGCAGGTGCTCGTCAACCTGCTCGGCAACGCCCGCAACCACACCCCGCCGGGCACCACCGTCACCGCCCGGGTGCGCCGCGACGGACCCTGGCTCTGCGTGGACGTGGTGGACGACGGGCCGGGCATCGCGCCCCATCTGCTCCCGCGCGTCTTCGAACGGTTCGCGCGCGGAGACTCGGCGCGCACCCGGGCCACCGGTTCGACCGGTCTGGGCCTGGCCATCGTGCAGGCCGTGGCGACCGCCCACGGCGGTGCCGTGACCGTCGACAGCGTGCCAGGACACACCGCGTTCACGCTCCATCTCCCCGCCGTCGAACCACAGTTGACGCCCGAGCCGTACTCACAGCCGCGGCACAGCCTCACCACATGGGCACGACAGGGCGCCTGAGCAGAGTCGGTCCCATGCGAACCGATTCTTCTCCCGGCACCCTGCCGGCGCGGGAGCACCTCCCGGCCGCCGGAGCGGGCACGCCGGTCCTGGACGTAGTGATCCCCGTCCACAACGAGGAGAAGGACCTCAAGCCGTGCGTCCGCAGACTGCACGAGCACCTGACCCGCACCTTCCCCTACGTCTTCCGCATCACGATCGCCGACAACGCCTCCACGGACAGCACCCCGCACGTGGCCGGCCGGCTGGCGGAACGGCTCCCTCAGGTGCGGTCGGTGCGCCTGGAGCAGAAGGGCCGCGGCCGGGCGCTGCGGACCGTCTGGTCCGCCTCGGACGCCCCCGTCCTCGCCTACATGGACGTGGACCTGTCCACCGACCTCAACGCGCTGCTCCCGCTGGTCGCCCCGCTGATCTCCGGCCACTCCGACCTCGCCATCGGCTCCCGGCTGAGCCGCAGCTCACGCGTGGTGCGGGGCGCCAAGCGGGAGTTCATCAGCCGCTCGTACAACCTGATCCTGCGCGGTTCGCTGCAGGCCCGCTTCTCCGACGCGCAGTGCGGGTTCAAGGCGATCCGCCGTGACGTGGCCCAGGTGCTGCTGCCCCTGGTGGAGGACAGCGGCTGGTTCTTCGACACCGAACTGCTGGTCCTCTCCGAACGTGCGGGGCTGCGCATCCACGAGGTGCCGGTCGACTGGGTCGACGACCCCGACTCCACCGTGCACATCGTGAGGACGGCGACCGACGACCTCAAGGGCGTCTGGCGGGTCGGCAGGGCCCTGGCCACCGGCTCGCTGCCGCTGGACCGGCTCGCCCGGCCCTTCGGCGACGACCCGCGCGACCGGAACATCGAGGACGTGCCGCAGGGACTGGCCCGCCAACTGGTCGGCTTCTGTGTCGTCGGCGTCCTGTCCACCCTCTTCTACCTGCTGCTCTACAGCGGCTTCCGGACCTTCACCGGCTCCCAGACCGCCAACGGGCTCGCCCTGCTGGTCTCGGCGGTCGCCAACACCGCCGCCAACCGGCGGCTCACCTTCGGGGTGCGGGGGCGTGGCGGTGCCGTACGGCACCAGGCTCAGGGCCTGGTCGTCTTCGGCATCGGCCTCGCCCTGACCAGCGGCTCGCTCGCCGCGCTCAGCACCGCGACCAGTGACCCCGCCCACTCCACTGAGCTGGCGGTCCTCGTCGCGGCCAACCTCGCGGCGACCGTGCTGCGGTTCCTGCTCTTTCGCGCGTGGGTGTTCCCGGACCGCGACCGGCCCCGGTCCCCCGAGACCGCCGCCGCCCCGTCCGCCGCCCCCGACTGGCAGAACGCCCCCGCCGCCCCCTCCTGGCAGGACGCGACCCTGCGGCTCCAGCCGGTCCGCTCGCCGCTCCCCGCCCGTCCGTCCCGCCCTTCCGACTCCGACTCGAGGGACTTCCGATGACCACGCAGTACGACCAGACGAGTCCCCCGGCGGACCCCGCCGCCTGGGGACCCCCGGAGGGGGCCCGGCACGCGGCCCCCGGTACGGGCGAACCCCGCGGGCCCCTCGCCCGCAGAGCCTGGCGCGGCCGGCCCGAGGACCCCCGCTGGGTGCGCCCCGCCTTCCTCGCCCTGCTGCTGGTGACCGGTCTGCTCTACCTGTACGGCCTGAGCGCCTCCGGATACGCCAACTCCTTCTACTCGGCGGCCGTCCAGGCGGGCAGCGAGTCCTGGAAGGCGTTCTTCTTCGGCTCGCTGGACGCGGCGAACGCCATCACCGTGGACAAGCCCCCGGCCTCGCTGTGGCCGATGGAGCTGTCGGTCAGGATCTTCGGCCTGAACTCCTGGGCGATCCTGGTGCCCGAGGTGCTCATGGGCGTCGGCACGGTCGCCGTCGTGTACGCGGCCGTCCGCCGCCGCTTCAGCCCGGCGGCCGGTCTGATCGCGGGCGCGGTCCTCGCGCTCACCCCGGTCGCGGCGCTGATGTTCCGGTTCAACAACCCGGACGCGATGCTGGCGCTGCTGATGTCCGTCGCCTGCTACCTCGTCGTCCGCGCCCTGGAGGACGGCCGTACGAAGTGGCTGGTGTGGGCCGGGGCCGCGATCGGCTTCGCGTTCCTGGCCAAGACCCTCCAGGCCTTCCTGATCCTTCCGCCCCTCGCGCTGGTCCACGGCGTCTGCGCGCCCGTGCGGCTGAAGAAGCGGCTGGGGCAACTGGCCCTGGCGACCCTCGCGCTGGTCGTCTCCGGCGGCTGGTGGGTCGCGGTCGTCGAGCTGTGGCCGGCGGCGTCGCGCCCGTATGTCGGCGGCTCGCAGAACAACAGCTTCCTGGAGCTGACCTTCGGCTACAACGGTCTCGGCCGGCTCAACGGCGAGGAGACCGGCAGCGTCGGAGGCGGCGGTGGCGGCGGTACGGGCGGCGGCGGACAGTGGGGCGAGACCGGCTGGGACCGGATGTTCAACTCCGA
The DNA here is from genome assembly GCF_044334705.1 of Streptomyces sp. NPDC020731. NCBI lineage: Bacteria > Bacillati > Actinomycetota > Actinomycetes > Kitasatosporales > Streptomycetaceae > Streptomyces > Streptomyces sp. NPDC020731. Next base: position 85,020 of record NZ_JBIRTN010000010.1, on the reverse strand, counting down.
GATCGGCGGCCAGATCTCCTGGCTGCTGCCCGCCGCGCTGATCCTGCTCGTCGCCGGCCTGGTCCTCACCCGGAAGGCCGCGCGGACCGACCTCGCCCGCGGCTCGTTCCTGGTGTGGGGCGGCTCGCTGCTGACGACCGTGGTGGTCTTCAGCTACATGGCCGGCATCTTCCACCAGTACTACACGGTGGCCCTCGCCCCGTACCTCGCGGCCGTGGTCGGCATGGGCGCGGCGGCCCTGTGGGAGAAGCGGCGGGCGCCGTGGGCGTCGCTCGCCCTCGCGGCCGCCGTCACGGCCACCGCCGCCTGGGGGTACGTGCTGCTCAACCGCACGCCCGACTACCTGCCGTGGCTGAAGTGGCTGGTCCTGGCCGGTGGGCTGGTCGCGGCCCTCGGGCTGGTCTTCGCGGGCAAGGTGGGGCGTCGGGTGGCCCTCGCGGCGGCGGGGCTGGGCCTGGTGGCCGCGCTGGCCGGTCCGACGGCGTACACGCTGAGCACCGTGCAGGAGGGACACACCGGTTCGATCGTCACCGCCGGTCCGGCCGGGGCGAGCATGGGCGGCGGTCCCGGCGGCGGGGGCGGCGGCTTCCCCGGCGGGGGCGGACCCGGCGGGCCGAACCAGCAGGGCGGCCAGGGTCGGACCCCGCCCGACGGGGGCGGCAACGGCACCGGTGGTTTCCCCGGCGGCGGCGCGGCGGGCCAGAACGGCCAGGGTGCCCCGCAGAACGGCACCGGCAACAGCGCCGAGGGCGGTGTGCCCGGCGGCGGGGGCGGTGGCATGGGCGGTCTGCTCGGCGGTGCGGACGTCGACTCCGAGGCGAAGGAACTGCTGGAGGCCGACGCAGGCGACCACACCTGGGCCGCCGCGGCCATCGGCGCCCAGAACGCCGCGAGCTACCAGCTCTCCACCGGTGAACCCGTGATGGCGATCGGCGGTTTCAACGGCACCGACCCGTCCCCGACGCTCGCCCGGTTCAAGGAGTACGTGGCGGAGGGGAAGATCCACTACTTCGTCGCCGGCGGCGGCATGGGCGGCGGCACGGGCGGCGACTCCGGCAGCTCCGGACAGATCTCCACCTGGGTGCAGGAGAACTTCGAGGAGGTGACGGCCGGCTCGGCCACCTTCTACGACCTCACGCAGAAGACGACCGGCGGCTGACGGTCCCCCCCGATGAGGGACGAGGGCGGTGACATCCCACGTCACCGCCCTCACGTGCTCCCTACTCCGCCTCGGCCAGCCGTGCGGGGAAACCGCCGGTCGCCACCGGCCCCCAGCGCTCCGGAGTGATCCGGATGATCGACTTGCCCTGCTTGACCATGGCGGCGCGGTACTCGTCCCAGTCCGGGTGCTCGCCGGCGATGTTCCGGTAGTACTCCACCAGCGGCTCCACGGACTCGGGCGGGTCCACCACCTCGGCGGTGCCGTCGATCTGGACCCACGGCCCGTTCCACTCGTCGCTGAGGACGACCAGGCTCACCCGGGCGTCCCGCTTGGCGTTGCGGGTCTTGGCGCGCTCGGGGTACGTGGAGACCACGATCCGGCCCGAGTCGTCGACCCCGCAGGTCAGCGGCGAGCCCTGGGGACCGCCGTCGGCCCGCCGGGTCAGCAGGATCGCCCGGTGCCGGGGCCGTACGAAGTCCAGCAGCTCGTCGAGGGAGACACGGGTGTTCGTCGCGATGTGGGGTGCCATGGCGTCAGCCTAGGCCGCCATGGCTTCCGGGAGGTTGTCGTACACGGGGACGTCGCGGCGCAGGCCCGTCAGTTCCAGCACGCGGCTCGCCACGCCGCCCGGGCGGGCCACCACGTACACGCGGGTACCGGGGCGCAGCAGCCGGCGTACGTCGTTGATGAGGCGGACGCCCTGGGAGTCCATGAACAGGGTCGCGGTGAGGTCGAGGACCAGGATCCGGGGCCGCCGGCCGTCGCCGGTACGTGCCCCGGAGACGATGACGCCGAGGAGATCCCCGGCATTGGAGAAGTCGACCTCCGGGGGGAACCGGAGCAGCGCGTGCTCGGACGCGTCACGCGGCCCGGAGGGATTCGGAAGGAAGGTCACGGTGCTCACCTGGCAGACATGTGTCGTCCGGGATTCCGGCAAGGCCGCTTCCTGACCCGTCCGCCCAATTCCATCACGCCGGAGGGCGGCGGCGGAAGTGGGCCGGGAGGCGACCGGCCCGGGGAGGAGATCGGCCCGGACGCCGATACCGCAGGTCCGGGCGTCACCTCATCGCAACCGAACAGATAGAGTTCTGTGCGTCCTGTGCTCGCAGTCGGGAATGTGCTGCGGAGCTCTCCTGCGCACGGCCGTGGTGCCGTGCATGCCGAAGAGGTTCGTGGTGGTTGCGTCCCGGTTTTCTGATTTGCCCCGTTTCCCGGTTGGGTTGGACCTGGCGGAAGCCCTCACGGCGGCGGCACAACAACTGCACGAGACGTCCACCCCGGACAGCACCCTGGGCACCGCCGTCCGTCTCGCGGTCGACCTCGTGCCGGGTGCCGACCACGCGGGCATCTCCGTCGTGGAACGGGACAACCGGCGCTCCACGCTCGCCTGGACCGACGACGTCGTGCGCACCGCCGAGGAGGGCGGCGCCCCCGGGGCCGGGCACCGGCCGTACTGGCACCGCCTGTGGACCGCCCCCGTGGCCGAGGTCGAGGACAGCGAGAACGGCGAGGGCGACGACGCGCTGTCCGCGCTCGGCCTGCGTTCCGTGCTGTCGCTGCGGCTGCGGGCCGACCGCCGCCGGCTGACCGTGCTCACCGCCTACGCCCGCAAGCCGCGCGCCTTCGACGAGACCGCGCTGCGGATCGGCCGGCTGTTCACCGCGCACGTCGGCATCGCCCTCGACTCCGCCACCGTGCGCGAGCAGCTCACCGAGGCCATGCGCACCCGGGACCTGATCGGCCAGGCCACCGGCATCCTCATGGAGCGCCTGGACATCGACGCGGCCGGCGCCTTCGACAGCCTGGTCCGCGCCTCGCAGCGGGAGAACGTGAAACTGCGCGACCTCGCCCGCCGCATCGTCGACCCGCACGGCACCCCCTGACAGGGCCTCACGCGGCAGGGAGCGACTCCCCCTGCACGGCCTGGACGTCCAGCTCCACCCGGAGCGTCGTGCCGATGGCCGCGATGCCGGCCTGGACGACCTGGTTGTAGTTCATCGCGAAGTCCTCGCGCCGCAGTCCGGCCGTGGCGCGGAAGGCCGCCCGGGTGCCGCCCCAGGGGTCCGCCCCGGTGCCGAGGTAGGCCAGGTCGAGGTCGACGGGCCGGACGACACCCCGCATGGCCAGCTCGCCGTGGACCGTCCAGCGGTCGGAACCCGCCTCGGTCAGACCGGTGGACCGGTACGTGATCTCGGGGTACCGCTCGACGTCCAGGAAGTCCGCGGACCGCAGGTGGGTGTCGCGCGTCCCGTTGCCGGTGTCGATGGACGCCGCCCGGATCACCGCCTCCACGCGGGACTCGGTGATGTCGTCCGGCGCGATCTCCAGCGTGGCCGCGAACTCGGTGAACCGGCCCCGCACGCTGGAGATGCCCAGGTGCTGGGCGACGGCCGCCACGCTCGAATGCGCCGGGTCCACGGTCCACGGCCCCGGCGGCGGCAGCTCGGTGCCGCCCTGCCGGGCCAGCGTCACCGTCCCGACCTCGGCCCGCCCGCTCGCGGTGACGATCGCGCTCGCGGCGGCGGGCGCGTATCCGACCGCGGTGACGACGACGGTGTACGCCCCCGGCGCCAGCGCGGTGGTGTCCCGGACGGCGCCCTCGGCGTCCGCCCCGGCGCGCAGCACCTGCGTACCGCTCCCGTCGGTCACCGTGACGACCGCGTGCGACACGGCCCATCCGTCCCGGGTACGGATCCTCGCGGTCAGTGGCATCCCGTTTTCTCCCTGCGAACACGTACGAACATGTACAAAATGGCCGGATGGGACCGGCCCGCGGCGGGGGCGCGTCTCCGTTACGGAACGCGCCCGCCCGCCACGGGCCGGGGTTTCGCTACTCGCCAGGGTGGGCGAGCTCGATGTCGTGGTCGTCGACACCGGTGCCGGTGACCGTCAGCGCCGTCGCCACCGGTGGGTAGCCCGTCGCGATGACGGTGTACTCGCCGCCGTCCAGGTCGGCGAAGGCGTACGCCCCGTCCGCACCGGTCGTCGCCGTGCCGGCCACGTTGCCGGCCGCGTCGACCAGGGTGACCCGGGCGTCGGCCAGCGGCCCGTGCGGTGCGCGGACCACGCCCCGCACCTGGGCGCCGGTCTCCAGGTCGACCTCGACCCGGGTGACCCCGGTGCCGCCCACCTCGACGGGCAGGGCGCGCGGCCGGTACCCGGCGGCGTTCACCGCCACGGTCACCGTGCCCGGCACCAGCTCGGCGAACGAGAAATCGCCCTGCTCACCGGTGCTCCCGGTGGCCAGCAGATCCCCGCGCACATCGGTGACGATCACCATCGCGTCCTTCACCGGCAGCCCACTGCCGGCGGTGCGGACCAGGCCGGTCAGCCCGCTGGTGCCGCTGAGCAGGATGTCGTAGGCGACCGGTTCGCCGTTCACCACGACCGTGGACGCCTGGGGCTGGTGGCCGTCGGCGGAGGCGATCAGGACGTACGACCCGGTCCCGGGCGCGTCCACCGCGTACGCGCCGTCGGCCTGCGCCACCGACCGGCCCAGCTGACGCCCGCCCAGCGAGATCAGCGTGACGGCCGCCTGCGGCACGGGCGCGCTGTCGGCGCCCCGCACGAAACCGCGCACCGGGACGCCGTCGGAGGCGGGCGCCCCCGGCTCACCGGGGCCGGCCGCCGTGGCGACGGCGGCGAGCCGCTGCGTGGCCGCGGGAGCGGCACCGGGGTCGGCGACCGAGGTGGCCGCCACGGCCGCCGGCACACCGGCCGGAACCGGCTCGTCGGTGACGCCGGTGGCCTCGGCGGGGGCCGGGGCCGTCGGCGGGGCGGTCTCGGCCGAGGCCTCCGCGGCCTGGGCCAGCGCGCCCGAGGTCCGCAGCGGGACCTCCTTGATGAACAGCGTCACCAGGAAGGCGAGCAGGGCGATCGGTGCGACGTACAGGAAGATGTCGGCGATGCCGTGCCCGTAGGCGCTCTCCAGCCAGGTGCGGATGTGCTCGGGCAGCAGGTCCATGTCGGGGATGGCGCCGCTGCCGGAGGCCTTGGCGGCCGCCGCCTGCTCCTGCGGGCTGAGCGAGCCGATGGTGTCCGAGGCGTAGCCGCTGATCCGGGTCGACATGACCGAGCCGAGCACCGAGACGCCCACCGCGCCGCCGAGGGACCGGAAGAAGGTCACGACGGAGGAGGCCGCGCCCAGGTCGCCCGGGGCCACCTGGTTCTGCGTGCACAGCACCAGGTTCTGCATCATCATGCCGACGCCGAGGCCCATCAGCGCCATGTAGACGCCGATGTGCCAGTACGGGGTGTCGTAGCGCATGGTGCCGAGCAGGCCCAGGCCGGCCGTCAGCAGTACGCCGCCGGCCAGCAGCCAGCCCTTCCACTTGCCGGTCTTGGTGATGATCTGACCGGAGACCGTGGACGAGACGAACAGGCCGCCGATCATCGGGATGGTCATGACGCCCGACATGGTCGGGGACTTGTCGCGGGCCAGCTGGAAGTACTGGCTGAAGTAGACGGTGCCCGCGAACATCGCGATACCGACGAACAGCGAGGCCAGCGAGGCCAGCGTGATGGTGCGGTTGCGGAACAGCCGCAGCGGGATGATCGGCTCGGCGGCCTTCGTCTCGACGAAGAGGAAGACCAGCGTCAGCGCGATCGCGCCGCCGACCATGGCGCCGGTCTGCCAGGACATCCAGTCGTACTTGTCGTCGGCGAAGGTGACCCAGACGAGCAGCAGGCAGACGGCCGCGGTGACGAAGAAGGCGCCGGCCCAGTCGACCTTGACCTTCCGCTTGACCACGGGCAGGTGCAGCGTCTTCTGCAGCACGATCAGCGCGATGATCGCGAAGGGCACGCCGACGTAGAGGCACCAGCGCCAGCCGAGCCAGCTGGTGTCGGTGATCACGCCGCCGAGCAGCGGGCCGCCGACGGTCGCGACGGCGAAGGTGGCTCCGATGTAGCCGGAGTAGCGACCGCGCTCACGCGGGGAGATCATCGCGGCCATGATGATCTGCGCCAGGGCGGACAGACCGCCGGCGCCCAGGCCCTGGATGCCCCGCGCGGTGATCAGCATCGCGGGGTTCTGCGCCAGACCGGCCACGACGGAGCCGAGGACGAAGACGATCAGGGCTATCTGGACCAGGGCCTTCTTGCTGAACAGGTCCGCGAGCTTGCCCCACAGGGGGGTGGAGGCGGTCATCGTCAGCAGCGAGGCGGTGACGACCCAGGTGTAGGCGCTCTGGCCGCCGCCGAGGTCACCGATGATCTCGGGCAGGGCGTTGGTGACGATGGTCGAGGACAGGATGGCGCAGAACATGCCGAGCAGCAGCCCGGACAGCGCCTCCATGATCTGCCGATGCGTCATCGGAGCGTCTGCGGAGGAGCCTCCCCCGTGCTTGGCATGAGCCCGCACACCGGTTGGTGTGGTCGTTGCCATGGACTTCCTTCTCTTACGCGCTTGCGGGTGTACGGGTGGTCTGTTCGGGAGTGGGAGATGCCGGGCGGGGCACCGCCCGGCAGTCGCCGAAGCTGTCCCTGAGCCGGGCCATCAGCTGGGTGAGCCGGCCGACCTCGTCGTCGGACCAGTCGTCCAGGCGCTCCGCGAGGAGCTGGGTGGTCCGCCGGAACAGCTCGTCGAGCCGGGTCCGGCCGGCGGGGGTGAGGTGCAGGATGCGGGACCGTTTGTCGGCGGGGTCGGGGGATCGTTCGATCCAGCCGCGCTCGGCCAGGTGGGCGGCGTGCCGACTGGTGACCGACATGCCCACGGACAGCAGCTCGGCGAGCTTGCTCATGCGCATGTCGCCGTGGCGGCCGAGCAGCGTCAGCACGGCGGCGGAGCCGCTGGGGCAGTCGGCCGGCATGATCCGGTTCATTTCCCGCTTGACGGCGCCGAAGGCGCTGAACTGTCGCACCAGCTCCTCGTACTGCGCCTGCTCGGCCATGGCACCTCCCGTTTTGATTGCTTAGGGCAACAATAAGAATGGATGGTTGCTGCAGGCAAACAAAAAAGGGCTTCCTGGTCCAAAAACTTGGCAAAGGCAAGTAATCGCGAAAGTAAATCCGCAGGTCCGAGCCCGTCCGCCCCGCCGACGCCGCCCGTCCGCCCTTGCCGGCGCCCCCACTTGGGCACCTCACCCGGCATTCGCTAGGGTCTCGGGACATGGCTAACACCCAGGGCCCGCAGGGCAACCACGACCCCGCCGGCAGCACCCAGATGTTCCGCGCGTTCGTCGACGAGGAACCCCAGGGCCGACAGGCCGCCGCGACCGGCGGTGGCGGCCCGCGGATCGGCCTGATCGTCGGCATCGTCGTCGCCGTGGCGGTCGTCGCCGCGGTGGCCTGGCTCGCGCTGAAGTAGCCGGAAACGCGGCGGCCGCCGTTGCGCCCGTAGAGGGCGCCCCGGCGGCCACGAAACCGATGTCATGCGCGGAGCGTCCTCGGACGCCCCGCCCCCTGTCGTGCCTCAGTCCGAGATGAGGCCCTCCCGCAGCTGGGCGAGCGTCCGGGTGAGCAGCCGTGAGACGTGCATCTGGGAGATGCCGACCTCCTCGCCGATCTGGGACTGGGTCATGTTGGCGAAGAAGCGCAGCATGATGATCCGCCGCTCCCGGGGCGGCAGCTTCGCCAGCAGCGGCTTGAGCGACTCCCGGTACTCCACGCCCTCCAGCGCCGTGTCCTCGTAGCCGAGGCGGTCCGCGAGGGAGCCCTCGCCGCCGTCGTCCTCGGGGGCGGGGGAGTCCAGCGAGGACGCCGTGTACGCGTTGCCGACCGCGAGGCCGTCGACGACGTCCTCCTCCGACACGCCCAGCACGGCGGCGAGTTCGGTGACCGTCGGGGAGCGGTCCAGCTTCTGGGAGAGCTCGTCGCCGGCCTTCGTCAGCGCCAGGCGCAGCTCCTGCAGCCGGCGCGGCACCCGCACCGACCACGACGTGTCGCGGAAGAACCGCTTGATCTCACCGACCACCGTCGGCATCGCGAACGTCGGGAACTCCACGCCCCGTTCGCAGTCGAAGCGGTCGATCGCCTTGATCAGCCCGATGGTGCCGACCTGGACGATGTCCTCCATCGGCTCGTTGCGCGAGCGGAACCGCGCCGCCGCGTACCGCACCAGCGGCAGGTTGAGCTCGATCAGGGTGTCCCGGACGTAGGCGCGCTCCGGGCTGTCCTCGTCCAGCGCGGCGAGCCGCAGGAACAGGGAGCGGGACAGGGTGCGGGTGTCGAGGGCCGCGGTGTCCGGGAGTTCCGGAGCGGGCGTGGTCGGGAGGGCCGGGCCCTCGTCGATGGGGCCGAGTGCGTCGAGAGCATGGGGAGCTGTCTCGCTCTCCGCGAGTGTGAGCACCTTCGAGCTGCCCTGTTCTGCGGACATGCCACCCCCTTTGGGTCGCGGGACGGTCGCGGCGGACGCTCCCCGATCGAGGAACGCAGCCATCACCTGGAATACCGGCGCCGAGGCTCCGGCAAACGCGCTTTCCGCAGAATGTCACATGTCGGCAACGCGCTGTAGCGACATGTCGACATCTGAGATGTGAATCAGCCCTGGAAACAAGGGGTCTGACAGACTTTCAGCTCAGAAACGCGCAGAACGGCACGCATGAGCGATTCGCTCTTTCCGGTTACGCCTCGATCCTGTTTGCGGAGCGCAGCCGCTGGAAGCTACGTGCCAGTAGACGGGACACGTGCATCTGCGAGACACCGAGTTCCGCACTGATCTGCGACTGGGTGAGATTGCTGTAGTAACGCAGCAGCAGGATGCGCTGCTCCCGCTCGGGCAGCTGGACGAGCAGGTGCCGGACGAGGTCGCGGTGCTCGACGCCGTCCAGGGCGGGATCCTCGTACCCCAGCCGGTCCAGCAGTCCGGGCATCCCGTCGCCCTCCTGCGCGGCCTCCAGCGAGGTGGCGTGGTACGACCGTCCGGCCTCGATGCAGGACAGCACCTCCTCCTCGGTGATACGCAGCCGCTGGGCGATCTCGGCGGTCGACGGGGAGCGTCCGAAGGCGGTCGTCAGGTCCTCGGTCGCGCTGTTGACCTGCACCCACAGCTCGTGCAGCCGGCGCGGTACGTGGACGGTGCGGACGTTGTCCCGGAAGTACCGCTTGATCTCGCCGATCACCGTCGGCATCGCGAACGTCGGGAACTGCACGCCCCGGTCCGGGTCGAAGCGGTCGATGGCGTTGATGAGCCCGATGGTGCCGACCTGGACGACGTCCTCCATCGGTTCGTTGCGGGAGCGGAAGCGGGCGGCGGCGTAGCGCACCAGGGGCAGGTTGGCCTCGATGAGCGCGGCGCGCACGCGGACGTGCTCCGGCATGCCCGGCTCCAGCTCCTTGAGCTGACCGAAGAGCAGCTGCGTCAGGGCCCGGGTGTCGGCGCCGCGCCGCTTGGCGGGGCTCATCGGCGGGTCGGCGGTCGCGGACGGGTCGGCGGTCGCGGGCGGGTCGGGGGAGGGGGGACCGGGGGAGGGGGAGCCGGGGAGAGGCGGGCCGTGGGAGGGCTGGGCGGGGGCCGGAGCCTGGACCGCGTCGGGGGACACCTCGTCCTGGGGCGGCGCAGTACTGGCCGACACGGTCAACGCCACCTCTTCATCGCTCACATCGTCCGTCAACTCGTCCGTCAAAAGCGGTCATAGCATCACAAGACTGACTCACTGTGCGCAAGCACCGCATATTCCGTGTTGAGCGCAAAACATGGGCATATGGCACAACAAAACCCCCCGCCGTCACGGCGGGGGGCTCCAGGGGGCGGGGTGTCAGAATTCGTAGTCGGCGATCACCCACGTGGCGAACTCGCGCCACAGTCCGACACCCGCCTGGTGCTCCGGGTGCTCCACGTACCGGCGCAGTGCCTCCGCGTCCTCGAACGCCGAGTTGATGGCGAAGTCGTAGGCGACGGGACGGTCGCTGATGTTCCAGGCGCACTCCCAGAAGCGGATCTCCGGGATCCTGCCGTCCAGCGAACGGAAGGCCTCCACGCCCTCCACGACCCTCGGGTCGTCGCGCTCGACGCCCTCGTTCAGCCGGAAGAGCACCAGGTGGCGGATCATCACTTTCCTCCGTCGGCCAGCCAGGTCATGAAGTCGCCGATGGCTTTCGCGGCGTCCGATATGCCCTCGAACCCGACCGTGACGTAGTCGCCGGCCGTCTCTGGGTCCGTGATGATCAGGTACAGCACGAAGACCACGACGACGTAGATGGCGATCTTCTTCGCGTTCACCGCCACCGCGGCCCCCCTGTCACTGGTGTCACACGAGCATCGAGCGGCCCCATGATCGCACGAAGGGCCCCGTCTGACGACGGGGCCCTTCACCAGCGGTAGCGGAGGGATTTGAACCCTCGGTGACTTGCGCCACACTCGCTTTCGAGGCGAGCTCCTTCGGCCGCTCGGACACGCTACCGAGGGAGACCTTACAGCACGGCGGGTCGTGGTTTGAAATCGGTATTCACCGGTTCCGGAAGAACTCCGTGATCGGCCGGGCGCACTCGTCGGCGAGCACGCCCCCGATCACCTCGGGGCGGTGGTTGAGCCGCCGGTCGCGGACGAGGTCCCACAGGGAGCCGACCGCGCCCGCCTTCTCGTCCCGGGCGCCGTAGACCACCCGGTCCACCCGTGACTGCTGGATCGCGCCCGCGCACATCGTGCACGGTTCCAGCGTCACCACCAGGGTGCAGCCGGACAGCCGCCACTCCCCGAGCCTCGCGGCGGCCCGCCGGACGGCGAGGACCTCCGCGTGTGCCGTGGGGTCGCCGACGGCCTCGCGCTCGTTGTGGGCGGCGGCCAGCACGGTGGCGCCGTCCGGGGCCAGCACGACGGCGCCGACGGGGACGTCCCCGCCCCGGACGGCCCGTTCGGCCTCGTCCAGGGCGAGCCGCATCGCGGGCTGCCAGGGGTCGCGTACCGGGTCCGGCGGCCCCGGTACGTTCTGCACGGTCAGCGGACGGTCTCCAGGACCTCCGAGGCGCCCAGGGCGTCGGCGATCTCGGTGACGGCGTCCTCGGTCATCGCACGCAACTCCTTCTCGCTCACGCCCAGATCCTCCAGGATCTGCGCGTCACCGACCGGTCCGTGCGGCACGGCGTCGGCGCCACCGGCGGGCGCGGCGCCGACGCCGACGCCGGCGTCCTCGTCGTCCGGTTCACCGTCCTCCGTGCCGTCGAGGTCGAGGGCGTCCAGGTCGGCGCCGTCGTCGCCGGATTCCCGGCCGAGCAGCTCGTCGGTGAGCAGGATCTCGCCGTAGCTGCTGCGGGCGGCGGCGGCGGCGTCGGAGACGTAGACCCGGGGATCCTCCTCGCCGTCCACGCGGACGACACCGAACCAGCCGCCCTCCTGCTCGATCAGCACGAGCACCGTGTCCTCGTCGGGAGAGGCCTCCCGGGCCAGGTCGGCCAGATCCGGCAGGGTCTCCACATCATCGAGCTCCGTGTCGCTCGCTTCCCACCCGTCTTCGGTGCGCGCGAGCAGTGCGGCGAAGTACACCGTGACTCTCCCACTGGTCATAGGCGTGCCGGTCGGGGGTCCCCCCGGCGGAGGTGTCGCGGGCGGGGAGACGGTGCTCCGAGCCCCACCCACTCGGAATCGTGGCAGAAACAAGGCCGTCAGGGGACGTCTTCGGCTCCCTGTGTCCGGCATTTTGACCGCAGTCCGCCGAGTGCGCCCACGAAGGACCCACCAGCGCACTCCTTGTCGCCACGTGCGGATCGTACGCGGACTCACGCGCCTTCTCCGCACGGGCACTTCGGCAAACGCGTGCGCGTGGCGCGATCTTCCCGCGGCCGGGTGGGATTTTCCCCGGTGCCGCCTACCAGCGGAAGGTGCGCATGCGCATCGCGTGGCGCAGCCGGGCGGCCTTGGCGCGGCGCGGCTGGACCCGGTCGCGCAGTTCCCGGGCCTCGGCGAGTTCGCGCAGGAACCGGGCGCGCCGCCGCCGTCGCTCGGCCTCCGTCTCCGCCGGATCGGGCGTCCCGTGCGGCGACGGATCGTCTCGGCTGTCCTGCTCAGGCATTGGTTCACCACCCCAGTCCGTCCCTCCCACCTTCCCCCGGACGGACGATTTGACGCAGGCGAACGAGTGACGGGCACACGGAGGGCTTGCCGTGTGCGGGGACGCCGGGCCGACCGGGCCCGGTTAATGTTGACGCCATGCGTCTCCACGTCGTCGACCACCCTCTGGTCGCCCACAAGCTCACCACGCTGCGCGACCGGCGCACCGACTCCGCGACCTTCCGCCGTCTCGCCGACGAACTGGTCACCCTGCTCGCCTACGAGGCCACGCGCGACGTGCGCACCGAACAGGTCGACATCCAGACGCCGGTCGAGCGGACCACGGGTGTCAAGCTCTCCCACCCGCGCCCGCTGGTGGTGCCGATCCTGCGGGCCGGTCTCGGCATGCTGGACGGCATGGTCCGGCTGCTGCCGACCGCCGAGGTGGGCTTCCTCGGCATGATCCGCAACGAGGAGACGCTGCAGGCATCGACGTACGCCACCCGGATGCCGGAGGACCTCTCCGGGCGCCAGGTCTACGTCCTGGACCCGATGCTCGCCACCGGCGGCACGCTGGTCGCGGCGATCCAGGAACTGATCCGGCGCGGCGCGGACGATGTGACCGCCGTGGTGCTGCTGGCCGCGCCCGAGGGCGTCGAGATCATGGAGCGAGAGCTGGCCGGCACCCCGGTGACGGTGGTGACGGCGTCGGTCGACGAGCGGCTCAACGAGCACGGCTACATCGTGCCGGGTCTCGGCGACGCGGGGGACCGGATGTACGGGGCGGCGGAGTAGGACCCGCGGCCCCGCGGCTCAGCGGTTCCTCTTCGTCTCAGCAGTTCTTCTTCGAGGCGGGCGTCGCCCCGGGCTCGGCCAGTACGGTCAGGGCCCGGTCGGCGTCCGCCTTCTTCGTCAGGGCCTTGAAGCCGTCGCCGATGACCAGGTCGACCTCGGTGCCCTCGCGGACGGGGTCGGTACGGCGTTCGGCGTCGGCGAGCTGGGCGCCGAGCACCGGCAGCGAGGTGTCGAGGGCGGCGGCGGGTCCGAGGAGTACGCCGGTGCCCTTGACCTTCTTGTCGTACTCCTTGGACGCGTTGCCGACCTCGCCGATCTTGAAGCCGCGCTTCTTCAGCTCGTCGGCGGTCTTCTGGGCGAGTCCGCCGCGGGTCGTGGCGTTGAGGACGTTGACCGTGATCGTCCCGGGCTCGGGCAGCGCCTTCGGCGCGGCCGTGCGGCTCGCCGTGTCGGCGCAGGCCGCCTTGGTGCCGTTCGCGGAAGCGGAGTCGCCGCCGCCGGTGAACACGTCGATGAGCTGGAGCGTGCCCCAGCCGCCCACGCCGAGCACGGCGACGGAGGCGACGGTCAGGACGACGAGCCTGCCGCGCCGCGGGGGCCGGCGCATCCGCGGGTACTTGTCACCCGTGATCCGGTACTGGCCGCCCATGCCGGGTGGAGTGAGCATGCTCATGAGCGCAGCGTAGTGCGCTCGGGCGGCAATGCCTACCGGATGATCATCCGACTGTGTGCGGTCCGACCCGAAAGGGCCAAAGCGGGCCCCGAGGGAGACGCCGGCCGGGCGTCAGTCCAGTTCGAGGACGCGGGCGTGCAGCACCTGGCGCTGCTGGAGCGCGGCCCGCACCGCGCGGTGCAGCCCGTCCTCCAGGTACAGATCGCCCCGCCACTTCACGACGTGCGCGAAGAGGTCGCCGTAGAAGGTCGAGTCCTCGGCGAGGAGGGTCTCGAGGTCGAGCTGCTGCTTGGTCGTCACGAGCTGATCGAGGCGGACCGGGCGCGGCGCGACGTCCGCCCACTGCCGGGTGCTTTCCCGGCCGTGGTCGGGGTACGGCCGGCCGTTTCCGATGCGCTTGAAGATCACACGGAAAGCCTACCGGTCAACGCGTTCCGGGCGCAGCCATGGCGACGCAGTGCGACGCCGGAAAAGGCACCCGAATACGGGGCGAAACGGGATGGTGATCTGATATGACCGATCGCGGTACGGGGTTGTCGGCCACCACGCCCGAGACACCGGGCCGTCCTTCCGGCCTCCCCGGGAAGACCTCCGTCCGCTTCCCGGAATCCTTCTCGGCCTTCGCCGCGGCCTTCACTTCCCGCGTATGCGCCCGGACTTCGGCCGGTGGTTCCGGGCCCGCGTGTCGGGGCCCGGCCGAGGTGCGGAGCGACGCCCGTGCCCCGGTGATCACGCCTCCCGGCTCAGCTCGCGCGCCAGTACCCCAGCGCGTGCACCCGGTGCTTGGGCACGTCCAGCTCCTTGCGTACGAACGCCGACAGCGCGCGGGTGGTCGCGGTGTCGCAGGCGATCCACACGTACGGGTCGGGGGTGGACCGCAGCAGCTCGGGCAGGTCCGCCCGGACCCGTTCGAGCAGCGCCGCCCCGGCCCCCGACCGGGGCACCTCGCGCACCTCGATCCGGTCGGGGTCGGCCCGGAAGGGCAGCCCGTCGAGGGTGCCCTCGAACCAGACGGTCGCCGGGGTCGCGCACAGCGCGCCGAGCAGCGAGTTGACGGCCGGCAGCGAGGCCGGGTCACCGATCGCGACGATGTGGGAGGGGCCGGGGTCCGGCTCCTCGAAGCCCGTGCCCTGCACGGTCGCCTCGATGGTGTCGCCGGGCTTCGCCGCCCTGGCCCAGTCGCTGGCGCACCCCTCGTGCAGTGCGAACTCCAGGCTGAAGGTGCCGGCCGCCGGCTCGGGGTCGACCAGGGTGTACGCCCGCTGGTGCGGCCTGCCCGCGTTGTCGAACCACAGCCGCACCCACATCGTCGGGTGGTCACCGGTCGCCACCAGCATCCCGCCGTCGGTGAAGCGCACCCGCCGGTAGTCGGCGGTGACGTCCTCCGTGCCGGTCACGGTGAACGCGAAGTCCTTCGCACGCAACAGCTTGAGGACCGCGCCCTCCCAGCCCCGCCCCTGCCCCATCGCGCCTTCACCCTTCGCGTACTTCGCGTACGATTTCGTCACGGTTCACTTAGGGGAGCCTAACCTAATGGGAAATGAGGGCACAGTGGGCGGCGAGATCTTCCGGGACCCCTGGGGCGTCCCCCATCTGCGCGCGGGGAGCGCGCACGAGCTCGCGTACGCCCAGGGCCGGGTCACCGCCCTCGACCGGGCCTGGCAGCTCGAGGTCGAACGGCACCGCGCGCAGGGCACCTCGGCCTCCTTCCTCGGCCCCGAGTCGCTCCCCTGGGACCGTTTCGCCCGCCGCGCCCGCCTGGCCGACACGGCCCGCCACTGCTGGACCGAACTGCGGCGGACGGACCCGGAAACGGCGGAGTGGGTACGGGCGTACGTGTCCGGCGTGAACGAGGGCCTGGCATCCGCCGGGGACCCGGGTTCCGGCCTGCCGGCCGGCAGCGGGGGCCCGGCGTCCGGGACCGGTGCCGCGCCTGCCGGGGACATGGGCTCCGGCCTGTCGGCCGCCGGCTCCGGAACCCGGGCCGACGCGTTGGACGGCGGCCCCGCGGGCAGCGTGGGGCCGGTGTCCGGGACCGGTGCCGCGCCCGTCGGGGACGCGGGTCCGCGCAGACCGGCCGGCGACTCCGGTGCCCGGGCCGACGTGTCGGACGACGGCCCCGCCGGGCAGGGCGGCCGTAGGGGTCCGGTGTCCGAGGTCGCGCCCGAGTTCGCCCGCGCGGGCCTTCGTCCCGGGCGCTGGGAGCCCTGGACCCCGCTCGCGGTCTGGCTCTCCACCCACATCCTGTTCGCCGGCTTCCCCGCCAAGCTCTGGCGCGCGCACATCACCGCCCACCTCGGTGCGGACGCCGTCGGCCTGTTCGCCTCCGACGGCCCCGGCACCGCCGGCAGCAACGGCTGGCTGGTCACCGGGCAGCGCACGGTCACCGGGCACGCGGTCATCGCCGGGGACCCGCACCGTTTCATCGAGGACCCCGGCGTCTACCAGCAGATCCGCCTGTCCTGCCCGGAGTTCGACGTCGTCGGCCTCGCCGTGCCCGGCGTCCCCGGCATCGCCCACTTCGGCCACACCGGCACGGTCGCCTGGGCCATCACCAACGCCATGGCCGACTACCAGGACCTCTACCGCGAACGGCTGCGGCGCACCGGCGCCGGCGTGGAGGCGCTCGGCCCGGACGGGACGTGGCACCGTGCCGCCCGGCACACCGAGACCGTCGAGGTGGCGGGCGAGGAGCCGGTCGAGGTCGAGGTCATCGAGACCGGCCGCGGCCCCGTCGTCATCGGCGGCCCCGAGGGCCTCGACGACGGCGTGCCCGAGCCCGGCGAGCCCCCGCTCGCCGTCGCCCTGCGCTACCCGCCCCGCGTCACCGGCGACCTCGGCTTCGGCGCCCTGCTGCCGCTGCTGCGGGCCCGCCGGGTCGCCGACGTCGACCGGGCCCTCGACCTGTGGGCCGAGCCGGTCAACGTGGTCATGGCCGCCGACACCGAGGGAGGCACCCTGCACCGGGTGGCCGGCCGGGTCCCGGTCCGCTCCGAGGCCAACCGGACCCGCCCGGTGCCGGCGTGGGAGCCCGGCCACGAGTGGCGGGGCCGGCACGAGCCGCCGCGCGCCGGACTGGCCGACGGTGTCGCCGTGATGGCGAACCAGCGCGGCCCGGCGGCCCCGCTGGGCGTCGAGTTCGCCCCGCCGCACCGCGCCGACCGCATCACCGCACTGCTGGCACAGCGGACCCGCTGGTCCGCCGCCGACATGTCCACCATCCACATGGACACCCACCTCGCCTCCGCCACCCCCCTGCTGAACCTCCTCGCCGCCCTCGACGGCCCCACGACGAGCGGCCCCACTGCCGCGGCCGACGACCCGGGCCCGGGTGACCCTGCTCCCGGGCACGACGCCCCGGGCGTCCCTGCCACCGGGTGTGACGGTTCGCGCCTGCGCGCCCCCGCACCCGCCACCGCGGCCGACGACCCGGCCCCGAGCGGTCCCCCCGCAGCCCCGGACGTCCCGCCCCTCACCGCCCCCGCCGCCGCCCTGCGCGACCGCCTCCTGCGATGGGACCGCCGGATGGACGCGGACAGCGCCGACGCGGCCGTCTTCGCGGCGGTGCGAGGCGCGGTCGTACGCCGGCTCGCCGCGCAGCCCGCCTTCGCCACGGCGGCCACGCCACCCCCGTACCCCGAGGTCTTCCGCCCCTGGCTCGCCCTCGTCCCGCGCGTCGGCCACGCCCTCGAACACCTCCTCTCCGCCGAGGAACTGTTCGGCATCGACCGCACCGCGGTGGTCCGCGCGGCCCTGGAGGAGGTGGCCGCCCGGCCGCCCGCCGGCACCTGGGGCGACACCCACCGCCTGGTCCCCTGGCGGGCGCTGCCGCCGGCCACGCCGTACGACGAACCCGGCCTCTCCGGCGACCACGACTGCGTGCTGTGCACCTCCCCCGTACCCGGCCTCACCGACCTCGCCGCACGCGGCCCGGCCGCCCGCTACGTCTGGGACCTGGCCGACCGGGAGAACAGCCGCTGGGTGGTGCCGCTGGGCGCGTCCGGCGTACCCGGCTCACCCCACCACCGCGACCAGCAGCCCCTGTGGCTCGCCGGAGACCTGGCCCCGGTCCTCACCGACTGGGCACAGCTGAAGAAGGAGACCGATGTCTGACCCGTACGCCTCCCGCGCGGCCGTCCACGAGCAGACGGCCGAGGGCTTCGGCACCGTACGCGTCCTGCCGCTGGACCCGGCCGCCGACGCCCCCCTCCTGCACCGCTGGGTGAGCGAGGAACGCGCCGTCTTCTGGGGCATGAACGGCCTCACCGCACAGCAGGTCGCCGAGGTCTACACCCACATGGACACCCTCGACACCCACCACGCGTACCTCGTCCTCAAGGACGGTGATCCCGCCGCGCTGCTCCAGACGTACGAACCGGAGGCCGACCGCGTGGGCGACTGCTACCCCGTCGAACCCGGCGACATCGGCATCCATCTGCTGATCGCTCCCGCCGCCGGCACCGGGAGTGCGCGCCCCGGCTGGACCGCCGCCCTGATGGGCGCCATCACCACGTACGTCCTACTGGGCCTCGGCCGGCAGCGCGTGGTGGTCGACCCGGACGTGGCCAACGAGAAGGCCGTCGCCCGCTTCCTCAGGCAGGGCTTCACCGCCGGCCCCGAGGTCGTCCTGCCGGAGATCGACCTCCCGGACGTGTACCTGCCCGAGAAGAAGGCACAACTCGCCTTCCTCACCCGCGAGGTAGCCTTCGGCGGGTGACCCCCGACGACCTCGTCGCCCACTACGGACTGGAGCCGGTCCCCCGCGAGGGCGGCCGGTTCCGCCAGACCTGGGCCGGTCCCGCACGCCCCGACGGCCGCCCCGAGGGCACCGCGATCGTCGCCCTGCTCACCGACGCCCCCGGCGACTTCTCCGCCCTGCACCGGCTGCCCTCCGACGAGATCTGGCACTTCCACCTCGGCGACCCGCTCCACCTGCTCCTCCTCGACCCCGACGGCACCACCCGCACCCCCGTGCTCGGCCCGGACGTCCTCGGCGGCCAGCACGTCCAGCTCACCGTCCCGGCCGGCACCTGGATGGGCGCGCGGGTGGCGGAGGGCGGCGCCTGGACGCTGTTCGGCTGCACGATGGCACCCGGCTTCACCTACGAGGGCTACGAGCACGGCGACGCGGCGGAACTGACGGCGCGTTACCCCGCGCGGGCGGCGCTCATCGTGGAACTCTGCCGTCCATGAGCCGAAAGGGCCTGCTCGACGGCCAGGTCGCCCTGGTCACGGGCGCGGGCGGCGGCATCGGGCGGGGCATCGCGCGGCGGTTCGCCGAGGAGGGCGCGGCCGTCGCGCTGCACTGCCGTACGGCGACGGCGTCCGCGCGGGAGACCGCCGCCCGCATCCGGGAGTCGGGCGGCGCGGCCGTCGTCCTGCGGGCCGACCTCACCGACGAGGACGCCTGCCACCGCGTGGTGGCCGAGGCGGCCGACCGGTTCGGCGGCCGGCTGACCGCGCTCGTCAACAACGCCGGCGTCCAACCGGTGCGGGAACTCGCCGGGATGACGGCGGACGAGTGGCGCACGGTCGTGGACACCAACCTCACCAGCGTCTTCGCCTGCACCCAGGCGGCGGCGGAGCTGATGCGCGACGGCGGCGGCACCATCACCCACATCGCCTCCGTCGAGGCCCACAGCCCCGCCCCGGCCCACGCCCACTACTCCGCCTCCAAGGCGGCGGTGGTGTCGCACGCCCGCGCGGCGGCCCAGGAGTACGGACCGTGGGGCGTGCGCGTCAACACGGTCTCGCCCGGCCTGATCGAACGGGAGGGCCTGGCGGAGGCCTGGCCGGAGGGCGTACGCCGCTGGCGGCAGGCGTCCGCCGTGGGCCGGCTCGGCCGCCCGGAGGACATCGGCGACGCCTGCGTGTTCCTGGCCTCCCGGCTCGCGTCCTGGGTGACGGGCCACGATCTGGTGGTGGACGGGGGAGTCTCGGCCCGGCCGGCCTGGTGAGCCGATGAGCGGAGAGGGCCGCCCGTCCGTACGTAACCCGTAACCGGAATCGCCGGGAGGCGGGTACGACGTGGAGCGACGGCGGAACGAGGCGGCGGGCGATGGCGGACGGGACGGGACCCCGGGCAGCCGCGGACCACGGCGACTTCAAGGGCTGGTGCTGCTGGGCACCGTGCTGGTCCTGCTCCTCCTCGGCAGCGCGGCCCCGGCGAGCGCCCACGCCGCCCTCCGCGGCAGCGATCCCGGGGACGGAAGCGTCGTCAAGTCCGCGCCCCGCCACCTCACCCTGACCTTCACGGAGTCCGTCGGCCTGCTCGACGACTCCTTCCGGATCTACGGCCCCGACAACCGCCGCGTCCATCCGGGCGAGCCGCAGCACGCGGACGGCGCCTCGGACACCGCCCGCGCGGACCTGCCCGGCGGCCTCGCCGACGGCACGTACACGGTGGCCTGGCGGGTCGTCTCCGCCGACAGCCACCCGGTTTCCGGCGCCTTCACCTTCTCCATCGGCAAACCCTCGCCCACCGCGCCGGCGGCGCCCACGGACCACGCCGAGCACCCGGTGACCAAGAGCCTCTACGACACCGGCCGCCACCTCGCGTACATCGCCGCCGCGCTGCTCATCGGCACGGCGGCGTTCGCGGCGCTGTGCCGGCCGCCCGACCCCTCCCCGCTGCGGGCGCCGCTGCTCACCGGCTGGTGGACCCTGCTGACGGCCACGGCCGCCCTGCTCGTCCTGCGCGCCCCGTACGAGAACGGCACCTCACCGGCGACCGCCCTCGACCTCGCGGCGTTCACCGACACCCTCTCCGGCCGCCCGGGCATCGCCCTGCTGAGCCGCCTCGCCCTGCTGCTGACGGCGGCGGCACTGGTACCGCTCGCCCGGCGCCGCGCCCCGCGCACCCGCCTGGCGGCCGGCACGGCACTCTCCGTCGCCCTGGCCCTGACCTGGGCGGCGGCCGAACACGCCTCCGTGGGCATCCAGGTCCCGCTCGCGATGACGTCGTCCGTGCTCCACCTGCTGGCGATGGCGTGCTGGCTCGGCGGCCTGACGGCCCTGCTCCTCACCCTCCACCGGGCGAAGACCCCGCCGCCGGTCGCCACGGTCACGGCCTTCTCCCGCCTGGCCTTCGCCTCGGTGACCGTCCTCGTCGTCACCGGCGTCTACCAGTCCTGGCGAGGCCTGGGCTCCTGGAGCGCCCTCACGGAGACGTCGTACGGCCGGACCCTGACGGTCAAACTCGCCGCGACGGTCTTCCTGCTGCTGGCGGCGGCGCTGTCCCGCCGCTGGACGGCCCTCCTGGCGCGACCGGCGGCGACCCCGGCGGCGGTCGGGGAACGCGTACCGGAACTGGTGGGCGCGCCCGGGAGCCCTCGGGGGCCGGAGCCGGAGCCGAGCCCCGCGCTCCCGCCGGCGGACGGAGCGGACGACCGCCGGCGCCGCGCTCTGCGCCGCTCCGTCCTGGCCGAGGTCGTCGTGGCGGTGGTCGTCCTGCTGGTCACCACGGTGCTGACCGGCACCCTCCCCGCCCGCGCGGAGGGCGAGGCGGCCAAGGCGCCCGAGCCGCAGGTGGCCGGCCTCCCCGGGGCGGAGGCGTTCACGATCCCCTACGACGCGGGCACTCCCGGCGGCCGGGGCACGGTCCAGCTCACGATGGACCCGGGCCGGGTGGGGGAGAACGGCCTCCAGGCGGTGGTCTTCGGCCCCCAGGGCGCCCTGACCTTCGTTCCGGAGCTCCGCGCCTCCTTCACCCTCGCGGCGAAGGACATCGGCCCCATCGACGCGAAGCTGACCGACCGGGGCGGCTACTGGGCCACCAACGACCTCAACCTCCCCCTCGAAGGCACCTGGACGATGAAAGTGACGATCCGGGTCTCCGAGGTGGACCAGGTGAGCGAGACCCGGCAGGTGGAGATCACCCGCTGAACACGGGACAGGCCGCCAACGGCGCGACACGTAAGGATTTCGTCATCCGCCACGCCGCTCCGGACGGCCGGCCCGCCCTGTTGAATGGGAGCCGGGACAGGTGACTTCCAGGAAGGCGGGCGACATGGGGCGGGTACGGAGTGCGCTGTTCAGACCGTGGACGGCCGGAGTGCTGATGGTGGCGGTCGCCGGCGGCGGCTTCGGGCTGTACTGGTTCCAGCCGTGGAAGCTGTGGCAGGACGAGACGGTGCGGGAGGCGCTGCCCGAGGTCACGGCAGCCGCCTCGACACCGCCTGCCGGGGCACCGTCCGGGGCGACGGCCACCCCGCCTCCGGCCGGCCCGACGACGCTGGCGAGCGGCGAGTTGATCAGCCACGAGCATGCGACGTCCGGCACGGTGAAGTTCGTGCGGCTGGCCGACGGCAGCCATGTGGTGCGCCTGGAAGGGCTCGACACCAGCAACGGCCCCGACCTGCACGTCTGGCTGACCGACGCGCCGGTGGAGGAAGGACGCGCCGGCTGGCACGTCTTCGACGACGGCCGGTACGTCAGCCTCGGCAGGCTCAAGGGCAACAAGGGCAGCCAGAACTACACCGTGCCCGAGGACATCGACCCGTCCCGCTACACCAGCGTCAGCATCTGGTGCGACCGCTTCGACGTCTCCTTCGGCGCGGCGGAACTCGCCCGCGCCTGACGACCGGGCCGGACGTCACGACACCGTGTCACGCCTGCCCGCAGCGACTGCGGAGAAGCTCCACACCATCTCCTTCGAGATCGTCGCAGTACGCCGCGCGCCCGGTCATGGCCATGATCAGGGCCATGGTGCGGCCGGACACGAGGGACCCGGAACCGGTCGTGAACGGGCCGTCATCCGCTGCAAGCCTCAGGCCACCGATGCGTCCCTTGGCGACGACCACGAGGTCCGAGCCCTGGTAGTACTCGGCCGTCCGGGTGACGACGTCGATCGGATGATCGCGGCGTATGCCCAGCGGGCGCCGGATGTCCTCTCCGTGCACGAGCGTCTCGCCCAGCATGGCGACGGCGGGCAAGGGAGGCTTGGTCGTGCTCGGGACGATGCGCCGGAAGCGTTCGAGGGTCTCGCCCGGGGTCGCGCCGAGCTGCTCGGCCAGCCGCACGGCCACCTGCTTGTCGAAGTCGAACCGGCAGCGGATCACACCCGCCAGCCAGTGCACGGTGTTGAGGCTCGCGCCCGCGGTCAGGTGCGCCAGCACCTCGCGCACCGTCAAACCGGCGCAGAGCGAGGGCGTCGCCCACTGCTCGTCCGTCAGATCCGCGAGATCGGCCGCCAGCGCCGCCCGCTCGGCGTGGATCAGGGGCCATATCCCGGTCTCGCGATTGCGGCCTGCTGTCAGTACCGGATCAGTCATTCGGGCTGCACTCCTGTCAAGGACCGTGGTCGGCATCGCCCCGCCCGAACAGGGGACGTCCGGCAGGGGCGTTCCCGAAGGAGACCCCCGCTCCGGAGCAAAGTCATCGCCGGTGAGCGATCTTTGACTGCAGGACCGTGGTCGGTCGCGGGCGGTCGCAGGCGGTCGCGGGCGACGAGTACGGCTTCGCGGGCGAGAGCGGCGGCGGGGCGTGGGACGGCTGCCGGGGGCTTGTGCACGTGCCCTGTTCCGCGAGCAGGCGGCCTCCCGGGAACTCCCGCAGGACGTGACGGACACGGCGGAACTGCTCCTGAGCGAGCTGATGACGAACGCGTACCGCCACGCGAAGGGCTCGGTCGGCCGCGAGATCCGGGCCCGCTGCGTCCTCACCGACGCCCGCCTCCGCATCACGGTGACGGACGCCGACGCCACGCTCCCGACCCCGACCACGGCTCGCCCGGACGACGAGTCGGGCCGGGGCCTCGCCCTCGTGGCCACGCCGGCGGACGACCGGGGCGCGCAGAGGAGGGAGTGCGGCGTCGGCAAGGAGGTGTGGTTCGAACTCCTTGCGAGCCCGTCCGGCCCCAGCCGGAGAATCACGGGAGTGCGCCGCTTCGGGGGAGGACTCCCACCGCAGACAGTGTCGACGGAGACGCTGTCTGTGATGTGACCATTCCCTCTTTCACTCGGGGGTGACGCTCATGACGCCGTGGATACGCGAGAGGGTGAACACGCGCTCGTCGTCCCGCAGGTGGCACCAGGCGTCGAGGTAGGGCGGGTCGAGGATGAGGTCGCTGAGGGTGCGTACCGTCCGGTTCCCCGAGGTGGCGACGTATTCGACGGTGATGGGTGCACCGGTGTCGATGGCATGGGCGAGCTGACGGACGTCGCCGTACGGCAGGCGCTTCGCCCACCCCGAGACGATCTCCTCGGTGTCCGTGGCGAAGGGCGGTCCTCCCTCGAACGGCGCGGGGTCGGGAAGCGTGGGCGGGGCCTTCAGCAGCCGGGCCGCCAAGGCGTTCGGGTCGACCGGGACGAGGGTCTTCGTCATGCCGGTGCGGCGCGGATCCGGCACAGGAGCGGCGGCGGCCCGCTGGGGCGGGACCTTCTCGATCCGCACCGTGCCCTCGGCGGTCTCCGCGACGGGGGCGTACCCCTCGGCCCGGAGCGCGGCGAGCGTCGTGTCCAGCGGGCTGCGGCTGACCAGCACCGTCGGCGCCAGCTGTCGCAGTCCGAGTTTTGCGAGCCCGCGGTGGGCGGCGAGTTCGGCCAGGAGGGCGGGCTCGTCGCCGTGGAGGACGCAGGCGGCGGGGGAGACGCGTACGCGCCCGTGGCCGCGTACGGTGTCGGCGATCAGGTACGTCAGCGGCTGCGGCAGGGGCCCGGCGGCAACGGCGGCCAGGTCGGCCGTGATGTCCTCGGGGGCGTGACCGGCGTCCAGTGCCCGGCGGACGCCGCCGGAGCTGAACCGCCACACGGATGCCGTGCCGCTGGTCTCCCGGTCGGCGACGGAGTCCAGGAGCCGGGCCAGCCGCGCGGACGGTGTGCCGGTGACGACGGCGGTGAGGTCGGCGCCGATCCGTGCCGTCGCGGTGGCCGAGGGCAGCAGCCGCCGGCACTCGAGGTCCAGCGCCTCCGTGTCGCCGCTGTGCAGATGGACACCGAAGGCGGACAGGGCGCCGCGAGCGAGTACGCCGAGCATCTCGGCCTCACGGATCACGGTGGTGAACGGTGTTCCGTCCGAGGGCGACGAGTGGGCGAACGGGCGGTGCCAGGCGATCCGGGCCCCCAGATCCGAGGTGACCGTCACGCCCTGCCGTACCGGAAGCTCTGCGGCCGAGGCCAGCAGCCCGTGGCGGGCCTGCGCGCAGCCGTTGCAGGGCGGTGTTCCCGCGAGAGCGGGAAGCGCCTTGTTGTCCTCGTCGCGGGCCTGGGTGGGGGTGAGCGGCAGGTCCCGCCACGCCCGGAGCAGTACGGCGAACTGCTCCGGGGGTTCCTTTTCCGCCCAGGCGTCGTACGCCTCGGTGGGCGCCACGTGCCTGCCGTCCCGGGCCAGGAGCCCGGCGGCGTGCGCGGTCTCGAGGGCAAGGCGTACGACGGCGTCGTCGGCCTGCGCGGCCTTGCCGATGCGTGCCAGTTCACGCGCACCGATCCCGCCGGACTTCAGCCGGGCCGGCGGGGTCGCCGAGCAGGCCGACAGGACCGAGACGGCATGGGCCGTGAATGCCGCGGCCGCGGCCGACGCCTCGCCGTCCACCTCCTTCGGGGTGACCGGTGTCAGCCGCGCGGAAGGCGGGACGGGCTCGAACGGGGCGTGCCAGGCGGGTCCGCGCAGCGCGCGCGTCACCTCGGCAGGCATCCGGGACGGGCCGTAGCGGTGACGGTCCTGGACCAGGAGCCCCCGGTCCAGCGCCCATCGCTCGCCCGGTCCGGCGCCGGGGCCGGGAGTGCCGAACATGTCGAACTGCGACTGCCCCGGTGTCCCCTCCGCGCGGTGCTCGAGCAGCTCCCGCGCCGCTGCAGGGGCCTTCGCGACCACCTGGACAACCCGTTCCGGGTCGCTGTGGTGTCCCAGCAGCGCGGCCAGTCGCTGCGGCTTGGTGCCCGGCGGCGTGACGCCCAGTGCCGCCAGCATGCGGCGCAGTTCGTCGGAGGTCGCGCCCGCGAGCAACTGCTCCAGCGGAGCGTCCAGCCCCAGGGGCGCGTCCCATGCCTGGCGCAGCGATCCGGCGATACGTAGCCCGCCGGCGCCGTCCGGCCAGACCAGAGCGTGATCGGCCAGCGCTTCCAGCACGGTGTCCAGCGCGCGAGTGGTCTCCTCGTCCACCGCCCCGAGCAGCTCCGCCAGCGCATCGCGCGACGCGGGCGCACCCAGCGACGCCATCGCCTCGGCCACCTGGAGATGCGGCAGCACGAGCCGCGACAGGGCCAGATCCACTGACCCCGAACGTTGAAGACGGTCCGCCAGTTCCCCCACCGAGCGCGGCTCCGGAGGGGACATGGCGTCCTTCCGTGCTTCGAGCACGCGTGCCAGACGGGAGCTGTCGAGGCCACCCAGCCATGTCGCCAGCGTTGAACGGGACTTCACGCGGAATGCACCTCGTCGGACCAGGGAGTCGCAGGGGGGCCGGAGTCCCGGCGCCGGATCCAAGAGTGGCGTATTCCCAGGGTCGGTGGGCGCCGTACGGGGGCAGGTTCCCCCTGGAGAGTACTGACGGCTTGTGTCGCGCCTCAACTACGCGCCTCAACTACGGCGTGAGAAAACCCGCCCGGAGCCCGTGTCGGTGGCTCAGGGTCGGTGACCAGGTCGTCTGCACCGCACCCGGCTGGATTCCTACTCGTTCAACAATGCGGCCGCGTGGGCGATACGTACAGCGTCGGCGAAGGGCCGGCCACCAGGGTCGGCCTCTCCCTCCCCGAGGGGACGGCGAAGGTGATGCGCCGGCGGGTGGGCAAGCGTGGGTTCTCCGCGTTCATCACCGAAGCGGTGGAGCGCGGGTTGCGCGGTCAGATCCTGGACGAGTACCTGGCCGACTACGAACGCCGCCAGGGGCCGGTCTCCGAGCACGAGCAAGGGCGGGCAGGCCGGGTCTTCGACGGGATGTTCGCCGAGGAGGTGTCGGAGGTGAGCCGTCAGGTGGTGTGGGCGTTGTAGTTTTCGCGATTGGCGAGCACCTCGGTCATGTGGGTCTGGGCCCAACTTCTGATTTCGCGCGTCATGTGGTGGAGGGAGAGGCCGAGGTCGGTCAACTCGTAGGAGACGGTGACCGGGACGGTAGGCGTCACGGTCCGGGTGAGTAGGCCATCACGTTCCAGTGACCGCAGTGTCTGGGTCAGCATCTTCTGGCTGACCCCGGCCAGGAGACGAGAGATCTCGGAGTAGCGCAGCGCCTTCGGAGCGTCTGCTGCACCGGGAGAGGGAGAAGCGTCGCCGCCCAGTGCGCAGAGGATCAGGACGACCCACTTGTCCGATATCCGGTCGAGCAGTTGGCGGCTGGGGCATACCGCCAGGAACGCGTTGTACTCCACCTTGGCCTGAGCCCTCTTCTGGGCAGCTGTCGTTGTCACAGATCGCACCTTTCTCCTTTGGGTAGGTTACGCACTCTCAAGTGCCTACTTCCTGACGGGAAGTTACTCTCCGATGCTGGTGCAGGGAGGTGGAACGCGCCGCCCCCAAACGAACTTCGGAGGGCACCACGTTGAGCACACCATCCACATCTCTTCCCGGGGGAACTTGGACCCTGGGCGACCTGACGGTGACCCGGTTCGGCTACGGCGCCATGCAGCTCGCCGGCCCATGGGTCGTGGGGCCGCCCGCCGATCACGAGGGTGCGCTGGCCGTGCTGCGCGCGGCGGTCGACCTGGGGATCACCCACATTGACACCAGCGACGCTTACGGGCCGCGCATCACCAACGAGTTGATCCGAGAGGCACTGCACCCCTATCCCGGGACGCTGCACATCGTGACCAAGGTGGGGGCGAACCGCGACGCACAGGGTGGCTGGCCCACGGCCCGGCGACCCGAAGACCTGCGCAAGCAGGTCCATGAGAACCTCCAGGCCCTCGAGGTCGAGGTGCTCGACCTGGTCAACCTACGTATGGGCGACGCCGAAGGGCCGCAGCCGGGTTCGCTCGCCGAAGCGTTCGAGACTCTCGTCGAGCTCCAGCAGGACGGACTCATCCGCCACCTCGGGGTCAGCAATGTCACCGCGGAGCAAATCGCCGAGGCTCAGAACATCGCTCCAATTGTGTGCGTGCAGAACATGTACAACCTTGCTCACCGTTACGACGACGAACTCATCGACCGGCTCGCGGCCGGGAACGTCGCGTACGTGCCCTTCTTCCCCCTCGGCGGTTTCACTCCGCTCCAGTCTTCGGCGCTTTCGGCGGTCGCCACCCGCCTGGGGGCGACTCCGATGTCAGTCGCGCTGGCCTGGCTGCTGCAACGGTCACCGAACATCCTGCTCATCCCCGGCACGTCCACAGTGGCGCATCTGCGTGAGAACGTCGCAGGCGCAGGACTCTCCCTCTCTCCCGAAGACGTGGCAGAGCTGGACGACATCAGCAGCTGAATACCCCGGGCCCAGAAGGGTTCTCGGAGCCGAGGGCGTGGAAGTTGGCGTCGAGGTCTCCCGAGGACGGAGGTTCCGACGCCAGCCATCCGGAAGACCTCGACGTGCCTGACGCCCACCCTGTTGCAGGCTTCGCCTGCCCTGACCGACCTTGGGTTCTAACGGTCCTCGCAATACTGAACCGTTCCGGGTTCGGTAGAGATCTCCGGAGTGTCCTGAGTTTGGGGCGGGCCCGGAGGCGAGAACTGCGGGAGCGGTGGAGACGCACCGACCGTCTGGGGGCGATGTCACCGTTGATGCCTCGGGGATTACGGCGGTCATGATCGTTCTCCTCCTCGGGGAGCACGGGCGAAGGACCTCGCTGGGAAACGTTGGCTGCCAGCAAGTGGGGTCTGCCTTGCTTTCCCAGTCGTCACGCCGGCGGTCGGGCCAGGCGTCCCTCCCCGTTCGAGGGACATGCCGCCCGAAGCTGCTGCTCAGCAGTGCGATCCGTGTTTTTGGTGGCAGCCCGAACGGTGGTGGCCAGCCCTGCATGGAGGGGCGCTTGGGGCCTGCAGAGGTAGGCGACCGGTGTGCGCGATGAGGCCGCTCCTACGTGTGGGGCGGGGCTACTCGACCGCTGTGGCTGCCGAGGGAGCCGCAGGAGGAAAATTGGGGCGGCGCCCAGCGCGGGGACGCGTCATAGGCGCCGGCGGGTGCACGCCGTTCGCCCAGGTCCGTGTCCATCCGATCATGGCAACTGAGACCAAGCACGTCGAAGGGCCCCACCGCAAGCGGTGGGGCCCTTCGACGTTAGTGCCCGGTGAGGCACTGGCGGAGGATACGAGATTCGAACTCGTGAGGGGTTGCCCCCAACACGCTTTCCAAGCGTGCGCCCTAGGCCACTAGGCGAATCCTCCGGTGGGAACATTACATGACCGAGAGGAGTGCTCGCGAACTCGTTCCCCGCCCGCGACATGGGGTAGCCTCTGGCGTAGCCCCTCACGCGGCGCTATCTGACTGAACTCCCCCAGGGCCGGAAGGCAGCAAGGGTAGGTCGGCTCTGGCGGGTGCGTGGGGGGCGCTTGCGTTCCGGGCGTCCGGTCCGGTTGTCGGTGGGCGCCTATAACCTCGTATGCGTGTCGTCTCTCGCGTTGTACCGCCGCTACCGCCCGGAGTCCTTCGCCGAGGTCATCGGGCAGGAGCATGTCACCGACCCGTTGCAGCAGGCGCTGCGGAACAACCGGGTCAATCACGCGTACCTGTTCAGTGGTCCGCGCGGATGCGGCAAGACGACCAGCGCGCGGATCCTGGCGCGGTGCCTGAACTGCGAGAAGGGCCCGACCCCGACGCCGTGCGGGGAGTGCCAGTCCTGCCAGGACCTCGCGCGCAACGGTCCGGGTTCGATCGACGTCATCGAGATCGACGCCGCTTCCCACGGTGGTGTGGACGACGCCCGTGACCTGCGCGAGAAGGCGTTCTTCGGGCCCGCGGGCAGCCGGTACAAGATCTACATCATCGACGAGGCCCACATGGTCACGCCGGCCGGTTTCAACGCGCTGCTCAAGGTCGTCGAGGAGCCCCCGGAGCATCTGAAGTTCATCTTCGCGACCACCGAGCCCGAGAAGGTCATCGGGACCATCCGCTCGCGTACGCACCACTACCCGTTCCGGCTGGTGCCGCCCGGCACCCTGCGGGACTACCTCGGTGAGGTGTGCGGCAAGGAGGACATCCCCGTCGACGAGGGCGTGCTGCCGCTCGTCGTGCGGGCCGGCGCCGGGTCCGTGCGTGACTCGATGTCCGTCATGGACCAGCTCCTCGCCGGCGCGGGCGAGGACGGTGTGACGTACGCCATGGCCACCTCCCTGCTGGGGTACACGGACAGCTCGCTGCTCGACTCCGTCGTCGAGGCCTTCGCGACCGGTGACGGCGCCGCCGCCTTCGAGATCGTCGACCGGGTGATCGAGGGCGGCAACGACCCGCGCAGGTTCGTCACGGACCTGCTGGAGCGACTGCGGGACCTCGTCATCCTCGCCGCCGTTCCCGACGCCGCCGAGAAGGGGCTCATCGACGCCCCCGCCGACGTGATCGAGCGGATGCAGGCGCAGGCCGGCACCTTCGGGGCCGCCGAGCTGAGCCGTGCCGCCGACCTCGTCAACGAGGGGCTCACCGAGATGCGCGGCGCCAACTCGCCGCGCCTCCAGCTCGAGCTGATCTGCGCGCGCGTGCTGCTGCCCGCCGCCTACGGCGACGAGCGCTCGGTCATGGCCCGGCTGGACCGGATCGAGCGCGGGGTGAACTTCTCCGCGGGCGGCGCCGGTGCCGGTGTGCCCGCCGTGGCGTACGTCCCCGGGCCGGAGGTCCACGGGGGAGCGCCGGGGCAGGGCTCCGGCGAGCCGGCAGGCGGTCCTGCCGCCGCCCGGGCCGCGGTACGGGGGCCCGGTCCGGCACCCGCTCCCGCGCCGCCTGCTCCCGCTCCCGCGCCCGCCCCTCCCGCCGCGCAGGCTCAGCAGCCCCCGGCGCCCGCCCCGGCGCCGTCCGTGGCGCCGCCCGCGCCCAGCGCCCCCGGTGCCTGGCCCACCGCCGCCTCCGCCGGTGGAGGCGGCCGTCGGCCCGGCGGCTGGCCCACGGCCGCCCCGGCGGGCGGGGCTCAGCCTTCGGCCCCGGCCGGCGCCCCCGCGCCCACGCCCCAGGCGGCCCCCGCGCCCGCACCCTTGGGCGGTGGCGGTGGCGGTGGCGGGCTCGACCCCCGCACGCTCTGGCCGAACATCATGGAAACGATCAAGAACCGTCGTCGCTTCACCTGGATCCTGCTCAGCCAGAACGCCCAGGTGACCGGCTTCGACGGCACGACGCTCCAGATCGGCTTCGTGAACGCCGGAGCGCGGGACAACTTCCTCAGCAGCGGCAGCGAGGACGTACTGCGCCAGGCGCTGGCCGAGCAGTTCAACGTGCAGTGGAAGATCGAGGCGGTCGTCGACCCGTCCGGCGGCGAGGGCGTGGCGGCCCCGGCCCCGGCCGGGCCACCCGGCGGCGGCCGCAACAGCGGCGGAGGCGGAGGCTACGGCGGTGGCGGCGGGCACGGCGCCACCGGCACCGGCACCGGTGGCGGCCGACGGCCCTCCGCTCCCCAGGCGGGCGCCCCGGCCGCCGCGCCCGCGCAGCCGGCGGTGAGCGCCCCGGCGGCACCCGCGCCCGCCCCCGGTTCCACCCCCGCCCCGGCACCCCGCCCGTCCGCCCCGGAACCGCCGCCCCCCGTCTCGCCCGAGGACGACGTCCCCGAGGACGACGACCCCGACCTGGACGAGTCCGCCCTCTCCGGGCAGGACCTGCTCGTCCGCGAGCTGGGCGCGACGGTCGTCGAGGAGATCACGAACGACTAGGGGCTCGGAGGAACGTACGAACGGCGTCCTCCCGCTCCTTCGGAAGCCCGCACAAGGCGAACCCGCCGTCTCCCGTTAGGCTGACCCCGTGAAGGTCCTCGTCATCGGCAGCGGCGCCCGCGAACACGCCCTGTGCCACTCCCTGTCCCTCGACCCCGACGTCACCGCGCTGCACTGCGCCCCCGGCAACGCCGGCATCGCCGGGGTCGCCGAGCTGCACCAGGTCGACGCCCTCGACGGCGCGGCCGTGTCCGCGCTGGCCACGCGCCTCGGCGCGGACCTCGTGGTGGTCGGCCCGGAGGCGCCCCTCGTCGCCGGTGTCGCCGACGCCGTGCGCGACGCGGGCATCCCGGTCTTCGGCCCGTCCAAGGAGGCCGCGCAGCTCGAGGGCTCCAAGGCCTTCGCGAAGGACGTCATGGCGGGGGCCGGCGTGCCCACCGCCCGCAGTTACGTCTGCGCGACGCCCGAGGAGGCCGACGCCGCCCTCAAGGCGTTCGGCGCCCCGTACGTCGTCAAGGACGACGGGCTCGCGGCCGGCAAGGGTGTCGTCGTCACCGACGACATCGAGGCGGCCCGCGCGCACGCCGGCGGCTGTGAGCGCGTGGTCATCGAGGAGTTCCTCGACGGCCCCGAGGTCTCCCTCTTCGCGATCACCGACGGTGAGACGGTCGTACCGCTCCAGCCCGCCCAGGACTTCAAGCGCGCGCTGGACGGCGACGAGGGTCCGAACACCGGCGGCATGGGGGCGTACTCCCCGCTGCCGTGGGCCGACCCCAAGCTGGTCGACGAGGTCGTGGAGACGGTTCTGCAGCCGACCGTGGACGAGATGCGGCGCCGTGGCATCCCGTTCTCCGGGCTGCTCTACGCCGGTCTGGCGATCACCTCGCGCGGTGTCCGCGTGATCGAGTTCAACGCCCGCTTCGGCGACCCCGAGACCCAGGTGGTCCTGGCCCGGCTGAAGACCCCGCTGGGCGGTGTGCTGATGGCCGCCGCCACCGGCAACCTCGCCCATCTGGAGCCGACGCGCTGGAGCGACGAGGCCGCGGTCACCGTGGTCGTCGCCTCGCACAACTACCCCGGCACCCCGCGCACCGGCGACCCGATCACCGGCCTGGACGAGGTCGCGGCCCAGGACGCCCCGCACGCGTACGTGCTGCACGCGGGGACGAAGCGGGAGGGTGACGCGGTCGTCAGCGCGGGCGGGCGCGTGCTGTCCGTCACGGCGACCGGCAAGGACCTCACCGAGGCCCGTGACCGCGCCTACCGCGCGGTGTCCCGCATCGGCCTCGACGGCTCCCAGCACCGCACGGACATCGCGGCGAAGGCGGCGCAGGACGCGTAACCCGGACGGTCGACGCCGATGAACCCCGCAGGCCCCGGATCCGTCTCAGGATCCGGGGCCTGACCCTTGCCGTCCGTCGTCCACCTTTCCCCAAAGCCATTCCATCGAGTGAGCGATGCGCCATCCGGCTGACGAGAACCGGGGGCCCAACTATGGTGCCGCGCAAGCGTTCCGGCACTTGGCCCACCGGCATTGCGATGTCAGTGGCGGGTGCCACAGTGGGGGAGTGGACAACGCCGGGACAGCATCAGGACCGCCGGAAGGGGGATGAGGTCGGGCCATGAGCGGAAGCGGAACGGGAGCGGAGGCGGGCGCGCAGTCCGCGCGGTCGCACGCGCTGGCCGTGCTGCGCGTCCGGAGCCGGGCGCTGGCCGTCGCGCTGCTGCCGGCCGCCGGCGCCGTGATCCTGCTCGTCGGCGGGTCCACCGGCCATCTGCCGGGCGGCGGCTGGGACCTCGCCCGTCGGCTCCTCACACCGGTCGCGGTGCTCGTCCTGCTCGCCGCCGCCGGCGTGGCCCTGGTCGTCGCGCGGGCCCGGCCCGCCATGAGCCCCACGGTCCCGATCGCCGAGAACGCGGCCCCGGACCTGTACCGGATGGTGCGCGACCTCGCCGACCGGCTCGACGTTCCCGCCCCCTCCGCGATAGCGCTCACCCCGGACTGCGACAGCTGGCTTGAGGACCGCACCCACCCGGCCCACGGCCCCCCGCCCGCCGAGAAGCACGGCGACATAGCCGGTGCGGGGCAGCCCGCCCGGGTCAGGGCCGCCGCCGCGCCCGTGCTGGTGATCGGCTCCCCGTTCCTGTGGTGGATGCGGGTGGGCGAGCTGCGCGCGGTCCTCGCCCCGGTCGTCGCCGGTACGGGACCGTCGGCGCACCCGGACATAGCCGCCGCCCGGCGCTTCGTGCGGGGGCTGGACGCCGCGGTGGCCGTGACCTCGGCGCCCCGCCGGGGACCGGTGGTCCGCGGGGTGCTCGCGGGTGTCGGCCGGGTCACCCGGCTGCTGTTGCGCGGCTGCCGGGGGCATGTCGCCGAGATGGAGCGCGGGGTCGCCGCGGCGGCGGCCGAGCGCGCACAGGCCGTGGACTACGGGCTGCGGATCGTCGCCCAGGAGCAGGTGGGTCTGGCGTACGCGGGCTGGGACCGGCTGCTCACCCGGGTCGCGCTGCCGGCCTGGCGGATGGGCCGCTGGCCCTCGCGGCTCAACGTGGGAGTGGTGGCGGCGCTGACCGAGCTGTCCCGCCGGGACCGGCTGGCGGAGGGCTTCGCCTCCCGCCTCGGCGAGCGTCCCGCCTGTGACCTGCTGGAAGAGCCCGGCACGGTGGACGAGGCCGCCTCGCTCCTCGCCGCCCGCCTCTTCCACGGCGGGCCCGCGGGAACCGGTCCGGACTGGTCGCCGGTCCACTGGGGCGACTATCCGGAGCAGGTCGTCGACCGCAAGTGGCGCACCGAAGCCGCCCGCCTCCACCGCGTCCTGGACGCCCTCCACGTACCCCCGGCCCCCGGCGAGCCCCCGGCCCCCGACGGCCCCACCCTCTCCCGGGTCCTCACCCACCTGGCGACCTCACCGCCCCCGCCGGCGGACCCCGCCCCGCCCGCCGCCGCGGAAGACGACGAGGACCTGATCGGTACCACCCCCCGCAGCGCCGCCCTCGCCGCCCGGCTCACCGCCGAACTGGCCCGTGAGGCGGCCGCCGCGACCTCCGCCCCGCGAGGCGCCGATCCCGCGCCCCTCCGGGACGACCAGGCGCTCCCCCTCTTCCCCCTCCAGCCCCCGCGCACCGGCCGGGAGCTGCTCGCCGATCACATCGCGGCGATGGTCTGCTGCGCCGCGATGGACACCGCGGGAGCCACCCCCGGTCTCGACTGGCTCGACGGCCCCGCCCTCCTCCTCGGCGGCGCACGGGCCACCGACCTCTCCCCTCAGGTCCTGACCCTCATCGAGGACGGCGACCCCTCGGCCCTCCGCCTGTGGCTGATCAGGCAGGGCATACGCCCGGAGAAGCCGGTACGGCTCGTCTGAGCCGACCACCCGCATCCATTCCCCGGCACCCCGGAGTCCATCCTTCCGCTTTCGGTCAATTCAAAACGAACGGTGACGGAGTGCGTGCGTAATGTGATGTGCTTGGACCGTTCGCGCTCGCCGGCAAGAGCGTGCGACATACGACAAGCACATAACTGGCGGCAGGCATCATCCGCCAGTCGACTGCCGGACAGCACCACGCACCGCACCGCACCGCGACGGGGGCACGAGGGAGGGGAGCGATCATGGGTTCGGAGCAGGTCCGCCGCTGGGAGTCGGGAGCGCTGGCGCACGCCGTGAACGATCCCTTCGGACAGGGCCCCCTCCCGTGGCTGCGCGGCAGCGAGACGTACTTCGGCGACAGCGGCCAGGTCGTCCCCTGGTACGTGGACCCGGAGCCGTACGCGGACCCGGAACGGGCCGCCGCCCGCGTCCCGGGACAGGGCGGGCCCAGGATCCCCGCCCCCCGTACCTCCGACTCGGTCGGGCCCCGCGCCGCCGACGACGTGCACCGCCAGATCAAGGGCTTCGCCTCCACCGGCGCGGTCGCCCCCGGTGAGTCCATCGACTTCCACATCACCGTCGACCCGCCCCAGCCGTTCGACGTCGACGTCTACCGCATCGGCCACTACAGCGGCCACGGCGCCACCAAGATCACCTCCAGCCCCCGTCTCTCCGGCCTCGTGCAGCCGGCGCCGCTCACCGCCGACCGCACCGTCTCCTGCCACCACTGGTGGCTGTCCTGGCGGCTGCCGATCCCGTCGTACTGGAGCATCGGCGCGTACGTCGCCGTCCTCACCACCGCCGACGGCCACCGCTCGCACATCCCGTTCACCGTCCGCGACAGCCGCCCCGCCGACCTCCTCCTGGTCCTGCCCGACGTCACCTGGCAGGCGTACAACCTCTACCCGGAGGACGGCCGCACCGGCGCGAGCCTCTACCACGCCTGGGACGAGCAGGGCCGGCTGCTCGGCGAGGCCGACGCCGCCACCACCGTCTCCTTCGACCGCCCGTACGCGGGAGCCGGCCTCCCGCTGCACGTCGGCCACGCCTACGACGTCATCCGCTGGGCCGAGCGCTACGGCTACGACCTCGCCTACGCCGACGCCCGCGACCTGCACGCGGGCCGGATCGACCCCACCCGTTACCGGGGCCTGATCTTCCCCGGCCACGACGAGTACTGGTCGGCGCCCATGCGCACCGCCGTGGAACGCGCCCGTGAGCACGGCACGTCCCTCGTCTTCCTCTCCGCCAACACCCTGTACTGGCAGGTGGAGCTCGCCCCCTCCCCGTCCGGCCCCGCCCGCCTGCTGACCTGCCGCAAGCGCCAGGGCCCGGGCAGGCCCACGCTGTGGCGGGAACACGACCGCGCGGAGCAGCAGCTGCTGGGCATCCAGTACGCCGGTCCCGTCCCCGAGCCGCATCCGCTGATCGTCCGCAACGCCGGCCACTGGATGTGGGAGGCGACCGGCGCGCACGAGGGCGACGGCATCGAGGGCATGGTCGCGGCCGAGGCCGACCGTTACTACCCGCGCACCCCGCTGCCCGCGCACGAGGAGCGCGTCCTGCTCGCCCACTCCCCGTACACCGACCGCCGGGGCGCCCGCCGCCACCAGGAGACGTCCCTCTACCGGGCCCCCTCCGGCGCCTGGGTCTTCGCCTCCGGCACCTTCGCCTGGTCCCCCGCCCTGGACCGCCCGAACCACGTCGACCCCCGCGTCCAGCGCGCCACGGCCAACCTCCTGGACCGCATCTGCAAACGCGACTGACCCGTGGCGACGACCGTCCGCCCCATACGGGAGAATCGACGTACTCGGCCCGCCCGTCTCCCGCCACCACCCTGTGGGAGCCCTGCGGCGCCCCTTTTGTCCAACCACGGGGAGGAACCGTGTCCGGATTCGTCGAAAAGCCCGAGCCGATCCAGGTTCCGGGTCTGGTGCACCTGCACACCGGCAAGGTGCGCGAGCTGTACCGGAGCGAGGCGGGCGACCTCGTGATGGTCGCCAGCGACCGCATCTCCGCCTACGACTGGGTGCTGCCGACCGAGATCCCCGACAAGGGGCGGGTCCTCACCCAGCTCTCCCTGTGGTGGTTCGACCAGCTCGCCGACCTGCTCCCCCACCACGTCCTGAGCACCGAACTCCCGGCCGGCGCCCCCGACGACTGGGCGGGCCGCACCCTGGTCTGCAAGTCCCTGAACATGGTCCCGGTGGAGTGCGTGGCCCGCGGCTACCTCACCGGCTCGGGCCTGGTCGAGTACGACGAGTCCCGTACGGTCTGCGGCCTCGCCCTTCCCGAAGGTCTGGTGGACGGCTCGGAACTGCCCGCCCCGATCTTCACCCCGGCCACCAAGGCCGCCGTCGGCGAGCACGACGAGAACGTCTCCTACGAGGAGGTCGCCCGCCAGGTCGGCGCGGAGACCGCCGCCCAGCTGCGCCAGGCGACCCTCGCCGCGTACTCCCGCGCCCGGGACATCGCCCGTGACCGGGGAATCATCCTCGCGGACACCAAGTTCGAGTTCGGCTTCGACGGCGAGACCCTGGTCATCGCGGACGAGGTACTCACCCCGGACTCCTCCCGCTTCTGGCCGGCCGAGCAGTGGGAGCCGGGCCGCGCGCAGCCGTCGTACGACAAGCAGTTCGTGCGGGACTGGCTGACCTCCGCCGAGTCGGGCTGGGACCGCAGGAGCGAGCAGCCCCCGCCGCCGCTGCCGCAGCACGTCGTGGACGCCACCCGGGCCAAGTACGTGGAGGCGTACGAGCGCCTGACCGGCACCACCTGGAGCTGAGCGCCGAGCGCATGACGAAGGCCCCGGTCGATCGACCGGGGCCTTCATGTGGAGCGAACGACGAGGTTCGAACTCGCGACCTCAACCTTGGCAAGGTTGCGCTCTACCAACTGAGCTACGTTCGCATGCGCCGTGGCGCGAGAACCACTATACCCAACCTCGCTCCCGCGCGAGGCGTACCGCCGCATGGCGGTTCTCCGCCCCGAGCTTCGAGACGGCCGAGGAGAGGTAGTTCCGCACGGTCCCCTGGGACAGCGCGGCCCGCTCCGCGATCTCCGCCACGGGTGCCCCGTCCGCCGCGAGTTCCAGCACCTCGGCCTCGCGCGCGGTCAGTGGCGAGTCACCGGCGGCGATCGCGTCGGCGGCCAACTCGGGGTCGACGTAACGGTTTCCCCCGTGCACCGTGCGGATGATCTCCGCGAGGTGCTGGGCGCTGACGGTTTTGGGGACGAACCCGCGCACCCCCGCCGTGAGCGCCCGCTTCAGATGCCCGGGCCGCCCGTGACCGGTCACGATCAGCACCCGGCAGTCGGGCAGCTCCGTCCGCAGGGATGTGGCGACCTTCACACCGTCCGCGCCGGGCATCTGCAGATCCAGTACGGCGACATCGGGGGCGTGCGCCCGCGCCATCGCCAGCGCCTCCGGCCCGGAGGCCGCCTCGGCGACCACGAGGAGGTCGTCCTCCAGGGACAGCAGGGCGGCCAGCGCCCCGCGGATCAGATGCTCGTCGTCGGCGAGCAGCACACGGACGACGTCGCTCACGACGCGACCTCCAGCACCGGCTCCGCCGTCAACGGGACCTCCGCGACCAGCCGGAACACGCCCTTGTCGGCGCCCGAGGCGTCCAGCGTGCCGCCCACCGCCGACAGCCGCTCCCGCAGCCCCGCCAGACCCGAGCCGCCCGCACGACCCGGGCCGGCCGTCCCGGACGGAGCCCCCGCCCCGTCGTTCTGCACCGTCAGCACCACACGCCCCTTTGGCATCCGCACCGACACGGTGCACTTCTTCGCGTCTCCGTGCCGCAGCACGTTGGTGGTCGCCTCCCGCACGACCCAGCCGAGGGCCGACTGCACCTCACTGGGCAGTCCCGCCGTCTCCCCGCTCACCTCGCAGTCGATCCCGGCCGCCCTCAGCACTCCCCGCGCACCGCTGAGCTCGGCCTCCAGGTCGGCCTCCCGGTAACCGCGCACCACGTCGCGCACCTCCCGCTGGGACTCCTGGGCGATGCGCTGCACCTCGATCATCTGCTCCACAGCCTCGGGCCGCCCGCGCCGCGCCAACTGGACGGCCAGCTCGCTCTTGAGCGCGATCACGGCGAGGTTCCTCCCCATCACGTCGTGCAGGTCCCGCCCGAACCGCAGCCGCTCCTCGGCGACCGCGAGCCGGGCGCGGGTCTCGCGCGCCTCGTCGAGTGCGTAGACGGCGTTGAGCAGCCAGACGGAGAAGACCGCGGTGAAGGTGAGGAAGCCGGCGCCGGCCAGCACGATCACGGCCGTTCCCAGCGCGGCGGGACCGGGCACGCCCAGCGGCCAGGCCACGAGGCCCCCTCCGGCCCCGAACCCGCCGACGACGGCGAGGACGCGCCGCCGGTCGCGCACCCCGAGCGCGATGATGCCCGCGCCGAAGCAGAGCACGCCCCCGAAGACCGAGCCCGCAGCGGTGTCGACGGCGTCACCCGACGGCCCGTGTTCCGCGATGCCGAGGGCGGCGACCGCGAGCGCCGCGGTCAGGACGCCGAGCGTCCACAGCAGCCGCAGCGGCTGGGGACGCCGTCCGCGGGTCCAGTCCAGGGCCCGGGAGACGACCACCATGCCCAGCGCGGCGTGCGCCGTGACCAGCAGCGACAGGACGAGTGCGAGCCGTCCTCCCACCTGTCCGAGGACCGGCAGGCCGATCGCGGCCATCTCACAGAGACAGATGAAGTG
Organism: Streptomyces sp. NPDC020731; assembly: GCF_044334705.1. Lineage (NCBI taxonomy): Bacteria > Bacillati > Actinomycetota > Actinomycetes > Kitasatosporales > Streptomycetaceae > Streptomyces > Streptomyces sp. NPDC020731. The sequence continues at coordinate 45,682 of NZ_JBIRTN010000010.1, read as the reverse complement.
GAACGACCACCTCGTGTACGTCTCGACCTTCGCCGGTGTGCTCTTGCGCCTCCACCAGCCGCCCGGCCTGCTCATGTCCCGTGTCCCCCCGCCCTCACGTACGTCAGTTCCTCGGCTCCCAGCGGAACCACCGCCGTACAGCAAACACCGCCAGCACGGTCCAGGCCACCGCCGTCACGAGGGCGCCCAGGGCCTCGTAGGCCGACAGGTCGCCGGTCCAGCCGCCGCGCACCAGGGTGACGACCGGGGTCAGCGGCAGCAGCTCGCAGACGGCGGCCACCCGGTCGGGGAGCAGTTCCAGCGGGACGAACATGCCGGAGCCGATCATCGAGACCATCAGCAGCGGCATCGGCGTGACCTGCGCGCTCTCGGCGGTCCGGGTGAACCCTGCGGTGACGGCCGCGAGCGCGGCGCACATCACGAGTCCCAACAGCAGGCCCAGGACGGCCAGATGCGGTGCGGACGGCGCGGACATGTCCAGCAGCACCGCACAGGCCGCGATCAGTACCAGGCACTGCGTCAGCCCGGTGAGGACGGACGGCAACGCGGACCCGCCGAGGATCTCGGCGTCCTGCAGCTCGCCCGTGCGCAGCCGCTTGAGGACGAGTTCCTCGCGGCGGACGACGAAGACACCGACGAGGGCGGAGTACACGGCGAACAGCAGGGAGAAGCCGACGGCGGCGGGCAGCACGACGGTGCCGGGGGTCAGTCCCGCCTCGGCGAGGTCCATCTCCTCGGCCGCCGACCGCACGCTCAGCGGCAGCACCAGCGGCACGAACAGCGCGGCGACGAGCGTGCCCTTGCTCCGCCCCAGCAGCGTCAGTTCGGCGCGGGCGAGGGAGGTCATCCGGCTCACCGGGGTGGTCGTGGTCGTGCTCATGCCGCGTACTCCTTCGTCGCCGTGGTTCCGGCCGACGCGTCCTTGGCGATCCCGAGGAACGCCTCCTCCAGGGATGCCGACCGTACGTCCAGCCGGCGCAGTTCCACCCCGGCGCCGTGTGCCCACATCAGCAGTCCGGTGGCCGCCCGCTGCAGTTCGCGGGTGCGCATCCGGACGGTCCGGCCGTCGACCGCGTGGTCGCTCACGCCCAGTTCGGCGAGGGGCGGCAGGTCGCCCACGAAGTATCCTTCGGGCAGTTCGAAGGTGATCCGGGACGGCTCGGTGGCGGTCACCTCGGCCGGGGTGCCGGTGGTGGCGATGCGCCCCTCGTGCATGATCGCGAGCCGGTCGGCGAGGTTCTCGGCCTCCTCCAGGTAGTGCGTGGTGAGCAGCACGGTCGTACCGCCGTCGCGCAGCGCGCTCACCAGCTCCCAGGTGTTCCGGCGGCCTTCGGCGTCGAGCCCGGTGGTGGGTTCGTCGAGGAAGAGCACCTCGGGGTCGCCGAGCAGCGCGAGCGCCAGGTCCAGGCGGCGCCGCTGGCCCCCGGACAGCTGCTTCACCCGGACGCCGGCCTTCGCCTCCAGCCCGACCAGCGCCAGCACCTCCCGCTCGGGGCGGGCCCCGCTGACGCACCCCGCCCACATCCGGGCGGTCTCGGCGACGGTCAACTCGGAGGGGAACCCCCCTTCCTGGAGCATCACGCCGGTGCGGGGCCGTACGGCGGCACGGTCGGTGTACGGGTCGTGGCCGAGCACCCGGACCCGCCCGCCGGCCGGAGCGGCGAGCCCCTCCAGCAGCTCGACGGTGGAGGTCTTGCCCGCGCCGTTGGTGCCCAGCAGGGCGAAGACCTCTCCGCGCCGTACGGAGAAGTCGATCCCGCGTACCGCTTCGAACCCGCCCCCGTAGACGCGTCGCAGGCCGGTGGCCTCAATCACGTGTTCGTGTTCGTTCGCTTCCATGCTCCGAGCATCCCGGCGGCCGGAACGGCCCGGCAGTGCGGGCTGTCATCACCGGACATGACAAATGTCAGACGGATCCTTGGGGAACGCACGACAAAGGCCCCGGTCGATGACCGGGGCCTTGATCTGGAGCGGACGACGAGGCTCGAACTCGCGACCTCAACCTTGGCAAGGTTGCGCTCTACCAACTGAGCTACGTCCGCATTGCCTCTGGCCGCCAAGCCTCTGAAGGACTCGGCCACCGATCGGCGCGGGCACCAGCCTACCTGATCCACAACGGTGGTCGGTACGGCGGTGCAGAGCGGGTGACAGGAATTGCACACTGCGCCTTCCCCCTGGAAGGGGGATGTTCTACTACTGAACTACACCCGCGAGTACTCCGTGAGCCGGGCCTTTCGGCCTTGCCCCTCGGCGTGCTCCAGACTCTAGCTGATCAGCAGGGGTGCTGCGCAAGTCGGCTGCCGAGAGGGACGGGTGACCGGCCGTCGGGGCGGGTCACCCGTCCGGCTCACCGCGCCGCGGCGAACGCCTCGTACACCTTCTTCGGGATCCGGCCCCGCGCCGGCACGTCCATCTTGTTCGCCTGCGCCCAGGCGCGCACGGCGGCCGGGTCCGGGGCGACCTCCGTCTGCCGGTACGCCTTGCCGGAGCGCGACCGCTTCCGGCCGGCGTCCACGTAGGGCTCGAGAGCCGCACGCAGTTTCCCGGCATTGGTTTCATTGAGGTCGATCTCGTACGACTTGCCGTCCAGTCCGAAGGCGATCGTTTCCGCCGCTTCCGAGCCGTCGATGTCGTCAAAGAGAGTGACCACGACCTTCTGCGCCACGAATATCGGTCCCTTCATGCGACACCTCTCGTCCGGACGTCCGTGATGACGTGCCGGGACATCGCCGAGATGTCGGCTGTCCGCCTGTAATCGGGCAAAGTATCTGCTAATGACAATTCATTTGTACAGTGCCCGGCATTGCATTGTGAAGCCCGACTAAATCTGCCCGCGTGTCCGGGCGCAATAGAGATGTGCGGGCGAACGGAGATCTTTCCCCGATCTTTTCCCTGACGTCTCCCCGCGATGCCGAATCGTGATGACGGTCACGTAGATTCCTCCAACTCTACTCGCGTAGAAATTTTGTGCGGGTAGTCTGAAGGAACCTGCTCAGCACCACACCACCGGGAGTGCCAGTGGCACGCGTCGTAGTCGACGTCATGCTCAAGCCGGAGATCCTCGACCCCCAGGGCCAGGCGGTGCAGCGCGCACTGCCGCGACTGGGTTTCGAGGGGATCTCGGACGTCCGTCAGGGAAAGCGATTCGAACTGGAAGTTGACGGGCCGGTCGACGAGGCCGCGCTCGCCCGTATCCACGATCTTGCGGAATCCTTCCTCGCCAACACCGTGATCGAGGACTTCACCGTACGGGTCGAGGAAGTCGCGGAGGCCGCGAAGTGACCGCTCGTATTGGCGTCGTCACTTTCCCGGGCAGCCTGGACGACCGGGACACGCAGCGCGCCATCCGCGTCGCCGGTGCCGAACCCGTCGCCCTCTGGCACAAGGACAAGGACCTCAAGCAGGTCGACGCCGTGGTGCTCTGCGGCGGTTTCTCGTACGGCGACTATCTGCGCGCCGGCGCCATCGCGCGCTTCTCGCCGGTGATGGACACCGTCATCGACCAGGCCAGGGCCGGCCTGCCCGTGCTCGGCATCTGCAACGGCTTCCAGATCCTCACCGAGGCGCACCTGCTCCCCGGCGGCATGCTGGGCAATGACCACCTGCACTTCATCTGCCGTGACCAGAAGCTGCGGGTGGAGAACGCGGACACCGCCTGGACCACCGACTACACGGCCGGCCAGGAGATCCACATCCCGCTGAAGAACATGGACGGCCGCTACGTGGCCGACCGGCGGACGCTGGACGAGCTGGAGGGCGAGGGCCGGGTCGCCTTCCGCTACCTGGACGTCAACCCCAACGGCTCGCTCAACGACATCGCCGGCATCACCAACGCGGCGGGCAACGTCGTCGGCCTGATGCCGCACCCCGAGCACGCCGTCGAGTCGCTGATCGGTACGGGCCGTACCGACGGCCTGCCGTTCTTCACCTCGATCCTCAAGAAGCTGGTCAACGCATGAGCCGGACGCCTCTGGACACGGTCGAGCACGCGGCCGCGACCCCCGACGTCGAGCTGCCCTGGGCCGAGCTGGGCCTGAAGAAGGACGAGTACGAGCGGGTGGTGGAGATCCTCGGCCGCCGCCCGACCGGCGCCGAGCTCGCCATGTACTCCGTCATGTGGTCCGAGCACTGCTCGTACAAGTCCTCCAAGGTCCACCTCCGCCAGTTCGGCGAGAAGGTCCCCGAGAACGACGCGATGCTCGTCGGCATCGGTGAGAACGCCGGTGTCGTCGACGTCGGCCAGGGCTACGCGGTCACCTTCAAGGTCGAGTCGCACAACCACCCCTCCTACGTCGAGCCCTACCAGGGTGCGGCCACGGGCGTGGGCGGCATCGTCCGCGACATCATCGCGATGGGCGCCCGTCCGGTCGCCGTCGTGGACCCGCTGCGCTTCGGCGCCGCGGACCACCCCGACACCAAGCGCGTCCTCCCGGGCGTCGTCGCCGGCATCGGCGGCTACGGCAACTGCCTGGGCCTGCCCAACATCGGCGGCGAGGTCGTCTTCGACGCCTGCTACCAGGGCAACCCACTGGTCAACGCCGGTGCCATCGGCGTCATGCGGCACGAGGACATCCACCTCGCCAAGGCGTCCGGCGCGGGCAACAAGGTCATCCTGTACGGCGCCCGCACCGGCGGCGACGGCATCGGCGGCGCCTCGATCCTGGCGAGCGAGACGTTCGACGACGCCAAGCCGTCCAAGCGCCCCGCCGTCCAGGTCGGTGACCCCTTCCAGGAGAAGCTCCTCATCGAGTGCACCCTGGAGGCGTTCAAGGAGAAGCTGGTCGTCGGCATCCAGGACCTGGGAGCCGCGGGCCTGTCCTGCGCGACCAGCGAGCTGGCCTCCAACGGCTCCGGCGGCATGCGCGTCACCCTCGACGACGTCCCGCTGCGCGACTCCACGCTCTCGCCCGAGGAGATCCTCATGAGCGAGTCGCAGGAGCGCATGTGCGCGGTCGTCGAGCCGGAGAAGGTCGACCGCTTCCTCGAGATCTGCGACAAGTGGGACGTCATCGCCACCGTCATCGGGGAGGTGACCGACGGCGACCGGCTGGAGATCTTCTGGCACGGCGGCAAGATCGTCGACGTCGACCCGCGCACGGTCGCCCACGAGGGCCCGACGTACGAGCGCCCCTACGCCCGCCCGTCCTGGCAGGACGAGCTGCAGGCGGACGACGCGAACAAGCTGCCGCGCCCGGAGACGAGCGAGGAGCTGAAGGACCAGGTCCTGAAACTGGTGGGCTCGCCCAACCAGGCCTCCAAGCAGTGGATCACCCAGCAGTACGACCACTTCGTGCAGGGCAACACCGTCCTCGCCCAGCCCGAGGACTCCGGCATGATCCGCATCGACGAGGCGTCCGGCCTCGGCGTCGCGATCGCCACCGACGGCAACGGCCGCTACGCCAAGCTCGACCCGTACACGGGCGCGCAGCTGGCCCTCGCGGAGGCGTACCGCAACGTCGCCACGACCGGTGCCAAGCCCCTCGCGGTCTCCGACTGCCTGAACTTCGGCTCGCCCGAGGACCCGGCCGTCATGTGGCAGTTCGCGGAGGCCGTACGCGGTCTGGCGGACGGCTGTCAGCAGCTCGGCACCCCGGTGACCGGCGGCAACGTCTCCCTCTACAACCAGACGGGCGAGGCCGCCATCCACCCGACCCCGGTGGTCGCGGTCCTCGGCGTCATCGACGACGTGGCCCGCCGTACGCCGGTCGCCTTCCAGGAGGACGGCCAGCTGCTGTACCTCCTCGGTGACACGCGCGAGGAGTTCGGCGGCTCGGCCTGGTCCCAGGTCGTCCACGACCACCTCGGCGGCCTGCCTCCGAAGGTCGACCTGGAGCGCGAGCGCCTGCTGGCCGAGATCCTGATCTCCGCCTCCCGCGACGGCATGATCGACTCCGCGCACGACCTGTCCGACGGCGGCCTCGTCCAGGCGGTGGTCGAGTCGGCGCTGCTCGGGGAGAAGGGCGCGCGTCTGGTCGTACCGGACGGGCTCGACGCCTTCACCTTCCTGTTCTCCGAGTCGGCGGGCCGCGCGATCGTCGCGGTGCCGCGCTCGGAGGAGGTCCGCTTCAACGACATGTGCGGTGCGCGCGGCCTCCCGGCCACCCGCGTCGGCGTCGTCGACGGCGACACGGTCGAGGTCCAGGGCGAGTTCGCGCTCCCCCTGACCGAGCTGCGCGAGGTCCACGAGGGCACGATCCCGGCCCTGCTGGCCTGACCCTTCCGTCCTTCCCGCACGGGAACGAAGCCCCCGCCCGGTCCGCCGGCCGGGGGCTTCGGCGTACGGCCCCTCCCGCATAGGCTGCCGCCATGCCACCGGCCAAGAAGCGCGCCCGTTCCTACGACCCCGCCAGGACCCGCACCGCCGTACTGGCGCAGTTCGGGAACGTACGGGCGGCCGTACGCACCCTCACCCCCGAGCAGCTCGCCCTGCCGACGCGGCTCGGCGACTGGACCGTACGGGAGCTGGTCGCGCACATCGGGATGGCGCTGACGGCCGTGGACCGGCTGCTGGAGGAGCCGGTGCCCGCGCGGCAGGACGGGCGGCTGCTCGACTGGCCGTCCGCCATCGCCGCCGACGCGGACGCCATCGCCGGCACCGCCCGCCGGCTCGCGGCGGACCACCCCGACCCCGACGCCCACCTCGCCGAGACCGAGCGGCGCTTCACCGACCGCCTCGACGGAACCCCCGGCGGCCGGCTGCTCCCCACCAGCGCGGGCGCCCTGACACTGGCCGACTACGTCGTCACCCGCACCGTCGAGCTGGTCGTCCACACCGACGACCTGAACGCCGCCGTGCCCGGCCTCGACATCCCGTACGACCGTCAGGCCCTCGCCGCCTGCACCCGGCTGCTGGCCGACGCGCTCGCCGCGAGGGCCCCCGGCGGCTCCACGGAGGTGCGGATCCCGCCGTACGCGGTCGTGCAGTGCGTGGAGGGGCCGAGGCACACCCGGGGCACCCCGCCGAACGTCGTCGAGACCGACCCGCTGACCTGGATCCGGCTGGCCGGCGGACGGACGGCCTGGCAGGACGCGGTGGTCGACGCGAAGGTGAGCGCGAGCGGGGAACGGGCGGACCTCGGGCCGTACCTGCCGCTGCTGGGATGAGTCCGGGGCGGAAGGGGAACCACTCGCTCCCCGCCTTCGTCGAATCGGCATGTACAGGCAGAAGCACAAGCAGCGCATGACCCTGACGGCCGTCGCCGTGCTCGTCGTCCCGCTCGCGGCGGCCTGTGGCAGCGAGAAGGCGGGCGCCGGCAGCGGCACCGCGCAGGCGGAGGAACCGGTCACCGGCATCCACTGGAGCATCGACAGCGTCACCGTCGACGGCACCGTCCACCGCGCCCCCGACGGCGCGCACCTCACCCTCGACGACAGCGGCCGGGCCCAGGGCAGCTACGGCTGCAACACCTTCAGCGCCGATGTCACCGTCGACGGCGACCGGATCACGCTCAGCGATACCGCGTCCACCGAGATGGCCTGCGACGACAAGCCCATGGACGTCGAACGGACCCTCTCCCGCACCCTCTCCGACAGCACCCTGAAGACCGACGTGGACGACGGCCGTCTCACCCTCACCACCGGGTCCGGCGACACCGTCCGCCTGAGCAGGACCGAGGACACCCCGCTGCACGGCACCGAGTGGACCGTCACCGCCCCCGCCGTCGACGGCCGCGCCCACCTCACCTTCGACAAGGAGGAGGGCACCGTCGCCGGCCGCCTCGGCTGCAACCACGTGAACGCCGACGCCACCGTGCGCGACGGCCATATCACCCTCGGGACGCCGTCTCTGACCCGAATGATGTGCGAAGACTCACTCATGGACAGCGAGAAGGCGCTGACGAAGCTCTTCAACGGGACGGTCGCCTACGAGGTCGACGGCCGGACCCTGACGCTGACCAGCGAAAACGGCACCAGCGTCCGGGCGGTCGCCGAGCAGTGATCCACTGCTGGGGCCACATCCCCAATTCGGACCAGTGGTCGACCTCGCCTACACTCGGAGTCGTGCCACGTGGTGACGGACGACTCAACCACGACCTGCTCCCCGGTGAGAAGGGCCCCCAGGACGCTTGTGGCGTCTTCGGTGTCTGGGCTCCGGGCGAAGAGGTCGCCAAGCTCACGTACTTCGGGCTCTACGCCCTCCAGCATCGGGGCCAGGAATCCGCGGGAATCGCGGTCAGCAACGGCTCCCAGATCCTCGTCTTCAAGGACATGGGCCTCGTTTCCCAGGTCTTCGACGAGACCTCTCTCGGTTCGCTCCAGGGTCATATCGCGGTCGGACACGCCCGCTACTCGACCACGGGCGCCTCCGTGTGGGAGAACGCCCAGCCGACGTTCCGCGCCACCGCGCACGGATCCATCGCGCTCGGCCACAACGGCAACCTGGTCAACACGGCGCAGCTCGCCGAGATGGTCGCCGAACTCCCCAAGGAGAACGGCCGCGCCCCCAAGGTGGCGGCCACCAACGACACCGACCTGATCACCGCCCTGCTGGCCGGCCAGCGCGCCGCCGACGGCGAACCGGTGACCGTGGAGCAGGCCGCGCACGCGGTCCTCCCCCAGGTCCAGGGCGCCTTCAGCCTCGTCTTCATGGACGAGAACACCCTGTACGCGGCCCGCGACCCGCAGGGCATCCGCCCGCTGGTCCTCGGCCGCCTGGAGCGCGGCTGGGTCGTCGCCTCCGAGTCCGCCGCCCTCGACATCTGCGGCGCCAGCTATGTCCGCGAGATCGAGCCGGGCGAGTTCGTCGCCATCGACCAGAACGGACTGCGCACCTCCCGATTCGCGGAAGCGAAGCCCAAGGGGTGTGTCTTCGAGTACGTGTACCTGGCCCGCCCGGACACCGACATCGCCGGCCGGAACGTGTACCTCTCGCGCGTCGAGATGGGCCGCAAGCTCGCGAAGGAGGCCCCGGCCGAGGCCGACCTGGTCATAGCGACCCCGGAGTCCGGCACCCCGGCCGCCATCGGCTACGCGGAGGCGTCCGGCATCCCCTTCGGCGCCGGCCTGGTCAAGAACGCGTACGTCGGACGTACGTTCATCCAGCCCTCGCAGACCATCCGGCAGCTCGGCATCCGTCTGAAGCTGAACCCGCTCAAGGAAGTCATCAAGGGCAAGCGCCTGGTCGTCGTCGACGACTCGATCGTGCGCGGCAACACCCAGCGCGCCCTGGTCCGGATGCTCCGTGAGGCGGGCGCCGCCGAGGTCCACATCCGGATCTCCTCGCCGCCCGTGAAGTGGCCCTGCTTCTTCGGCATCGACTTCGCCACCCGCGCGGAGCTCATCGCCAACGGCATGACGATCGAGGAGATCGGCACCTCGCTGGGCGCCGACTCCCTGTCGTACATCTCCATCGACGGCATGATCGAGGCGACCACCATCGCCAAGCCGAACCTGTGCCGCGCCTGCTTCGACGGCGAGTACCCGATGGAGCTGCCCGACCCCGAGCTCCTCGGCAAGCAGCTCCTGGAGACAGAGCTGGCCGCCGGCACGGCCGCCCCGGCCTCGGTCGACGCGATCCGCCGCCCGTAAGCCCTGACGGACGACACGAAAGCTCTCACAGTCATGTCCCAGAACACTGGTGCCAGCTACGCAGCGGCGGGCGTCGACATCGAGGCGGGCGACCACGCCGTCGAGCTGATGAAGAAGTGGGTGAGGAAGACGCAGCGCCCCGAGGTCCTCGGCGGCCTCGGCGGCTTCGCCGGCCTCTTCGACGCCTCCGCCCTGAAGAACTACGAGCGGCCCCTGCTCGCCTCCGCCACGGACGGCGTCGGCACCAAGGTCGACATCGCGCGCCGGCTGGGCGTGTACGACTCCATCGGCCACGACCTGGTCGCCATGGTCATGGACGACATCGTGGTGTGCGGCGCCGAGCCGCTGTTCATGACCGACTACATCTGTGTCGGCAAGGTCCACCCGGAGCGGGTCGCCGCCATCGTCAAGGGCATCGCGGAAGGCTGTGTGCTGGCCGGATGCGCCCTGGTCGGCGGTGAGACGGCCGAACACCCCGGTCTGCTGGGTCCGGACGACTTCGACGTCGCCGGGGCCGGTACGGGCGTCGTGGAGGCCGACCGGGTGCTCGGCGCGGATCGCATCCGCACGGGTGACGCGGTGATCGCCATGGCGTCCTCCGGGCTCCACTCGAACGGCTACTCCCTCGTCCGCCACGTGCTGCTGGACCGCGCGGGGCTCGCCCTGGAGGCCCGGATCGACGAGCTGGGCCGCACCCTCGGCGAGGAGCTCCTGGAGCCCACCAAGATCTACTCGCTGGACTGCCTGGCCCTGCTGCGCACCACCGAGGTGCACGCGTTCAGCCACGTCACCGGCGGCGGGCTCGCGGCCAACCTGGCCCGGGTCGTCCCGGACGGACTGCACGCGATCGTGGACCGCTCCACCTGGACCCCCGAACCGGTGTTCGACCTGGTCGGCCGGACCGGTTCGGTCGAGCGGCTGGAGCTGGAGAAGACGCTGAACATGGGCGTCGGCATGATCGCGATCGTGCCGCAGGAGTCCGTCGACGTGGCGCTGACGACGCTGGCCGACCGCGGGGTGGACGCCTGGGTCGCCGGTGAGATCACCGGCCGCGGTGAGCACACCACGGGCGCCGCCCTCGTCGGTGACTACGCGAAGTGAGCGACGGTGTGCTGCCCGCGCGGTGAACGTGCGGGCAGCACATCAACACATCAGGCCGTCAGGGCAGCCGAGGCAGCACTAAACCCGGTCGGTGACCGGAGTCACCGACCGGGTTGGTGTTCAGCGCAAGGTCAAGCGCCGCGACGCTGTTGCGAGGACGGTCCGTCCTCGTCCTCGTCGTCGTCCTCATAGAGGTCGGCGTACCGTGCGTACAGGTCGTCGTCTTGCTCATCGTCCTCGAAATGCTCACCATTCGGTGGCTGGTTCGATGGCGATGCGCCCAGCTCCTCGGCCAGGCGGGAGAGATCAGTCCCACCGCTGTTGTACTTCAGCTGGCGGGCGACCTTCGTCTGCTTGGCCTTGGCCCGGCCGCGCCCCATGGCTCGACCCCCTCAACGACGGGGCTCGACGGCCCCAGAGTCTTGACACGCGTTCATGGTCCAGAACGGACTCTCCGCGGAGAGTCCGGTCCGTAGGGCTTCCACGGTACCTGAGCCCGCGCCCATACGGTACGTCGCCCGCATGACGTGCCCGCGCCCAGGACCTTCGAGGCGCCCCGTCCTCGCTGGTCAACCGCGATTTTAACCACTTATCGACGGTCGACCCGCCGGAAGAAGTGAGAGTTCTCTCCAAGTGACCCCCGGCGGGTACCGCTCACATGTACGAGGGCGCCCCGAGCCGGGCCGCCCGCACACGCGTCATCGCACCGGGCGTGCCTCCGCCATCCGCTGCTCGGCGATCCGGTCGGCCGCGGCGGCCGGCGGAATCCCGTCCTCCTTCGCACGTGCGAATATGGCGAGCGTGGTGTCGAAGATCTTGGACGCCTTCGCCTTGCACCGGTCGAAGTCGAAGCCGTGGAGCTCGTCGGCGACCTGGATGACACCGCCGGCGTTCACCACGTAGTCCGGCGCGTAGAGGATCCCGCGGTCGGCGAGGTCCTTCTCCACACCCGGGTGGGCGAGCTGGTTGTTGGCGGCGCCGCAGACCACCTTGGCGGTCAGCACCGGCACGCTGTCGTCGTTCAGCGCCCCGCCGAGCGCGCACGGGGCGTAGATGTCCAGGCCCTCGGCGCGGATCAGCGCCTCGGTGTCGGCGACGGCGGACACGCCCTGGGGGTGCCGGTCGAGGATCCGTCGTACGGCGTCCTCGCGCACGTCGGTGATCACGACCTCGGCGCCCTCCGCGCGCAGGTGCTCCACCAGGTGGTGGCCGACCTTGCCGACGCCCGCGACACCGACCCTGCGGTCGCGCAGCGAGGGGTCGCCCCACAGGTGCTGGGCGGCGGCCCGCATGCCCTGGTAGACGCCGAAGGACGTGAGCACGGACGAGTCGCCCGCGCCGCCGTTCTCCGGGGAGCGGCCGGTGGTCCAGCGGCACTCGCGGGCCACGACGTCCATGTCGGCGACGTAGGTGCCGACGTCACAGGCGGTGACGTACCGGCCGCCGAGGGAGGCGACGAACCGGCCGTAGGCCAGGAGCAGTTCCTCGGACTTGATCCGCTCCGGGTCGCCGATGATCACGGCCTTGCCGCCGCCGTGGTCGAGCCCGGCCATGGCGTTCTTGTACGACATTCCGCGCGCGAGGTTCAGCGCGTCGGCGACGGCCTCCTCCTCGGAGGCGTACGGGTAGAAGCGCGTACCGCCGAGGGCGGGGCCCAGCGCGGTGGAGTGGAGGGCGATGACGGCCTTGAGGCCGGTGGCACGGTCCTGGCAGAGCACGACTTGCTCATGGCCTCCCTGGTCCGAGTGGAACAGGGTGTGCAGGACGCCGTCAGATACGTCGGTCACTGTGGTGACTCCTGAGTAAGTAGCGGCGGGCGGGATCGGCCCCCGTAGAGGTGGCGGGGACTGTGGCACGAGATTAGATCCTTGCGCGCCCGTCGGCGGCACCGTGTCCCGGATCACCTCCGTCCGGAGTACCGCCGTGCGACGATTTGCAGGGGTTTCCCACCCGTCCGAGAGGAGGCCCGGCAGGTTTTCGCGACGGCCCTCGGGGGAGGGAGCAGGCGTGCCCAAGGTGTCCTCGGTGATCGTCCCCTACGCGACCTACTTGCGCGTGTACGAACCGCTGGCCGCCTTCCCGGAACCGGAACGCGGTCACTGGGCCCGTTACGCCCGCCGCCCCGACCGCCCCTCCTGCCAGGACGAACTCCGCCGGGCCCTGGCCGACCTCGCGCCCACCCCGCCGGTACCGGTGCCGGTGCACGAGAGCGGCGACGCGTTCGTGCTGGAGGCCGACGGTGTGGTCTGCGTCTGCCCCTGGCGCACCCGGCTGCGCGGCTGGCAGGCCCTGGGCGAGCTCGCCGAGGAATTCCCGCTGCCGGTCCTGGACGCGCTCCTGCCCCCGGTCGTACGGCACCAGGCGGCCCGGGACTACGAGCGCTGGCTGGCCGACCACCCCGACGCCCGGCCGTGGATCCGCACCGCGACCTGGCAGGTGCCGATCAACTGGTTCGTGCTGTTCGCGGACGACGAGCGGGAGTACGCCGAGGGCTCCGCCGGCGAGGCGCCCGTCCTGCGCTACCGGACCCCGATGGTCCAGGCCCGCCGACGGGTGGCGCGCGGGCTGCGGGCGCTGCGGGACGCCGTGGACGAGAGCCTGCTGATCGACGGCCTCGTGGACGTCGGGCGCTGGCTGGAGGAGTTCCATCCGCGCTCGCTGGTCGAGCTGGACTACGGCGGACTGGTGCACGCCCTGCCGGCCGGCACGCTCGAGGGCGACCATTCGGCGGCGGACGTGACCGAAGGGATCGCGGCGCTGCGGCGCGGTGACGGGGAGGGCGCAGGGGATGCCTACGGGCGCCTCGTGGAGCGCTGGCGGTCGGTCCGCGACCTGCGTTCGGCGAACTGACGTTTGACCAAACGCCGTTCTTGGGGTTTTGTCTTCGCCCTGAGGTGCCTGAGGTTTCGTCAGTGCACGCCCGAGAACGGACGTAGGCGCCGATCCGGGCGTATGTCCCAAGCGCGTCAAGCGTGACGGACCGCACTTACGTGGCCCTTGCGCCCCTTGCCCACCCTCATGCCAAAATAGGACAAGGAGTCCGGGGAGGACTCTTCCGTCCTGCTGTGCTCAACTATGGGCGGATTCTCGGCATTACGTGCTTTGGGGGGTCCGGTGACTCCTGATCGCTGCTGTGACTGATCGTCACAGCGGCGTGACTGTCCGCTATGGCATGGTCCATCGGCTTCCGCGGCTGATGAACACCTGGGAGGGCAATTCCATCGGTTTGGCCGACGTGGTTGGACAGATGGTGTAGTTGTAGTGCCGAGGACAAGCCGTTCGTCCTATAACCGACTCGACTCGCGTCCGCCATTTCGGGCAACGCGGGTCAAGGTGCAGAATTTAGAGGAAAGAACCGAGAAGGTTCGGTTCTCCCGAGGAGGCCGCTCATGACCGCTCGCACCCCTGATGCCGAGCCGCTGCTGACCCCGGCTGAGGTCGCCACCATGTTCCGCGTCGACCCGAAGACGGTCACGCGCTGGGCGAAGGCTGGCAAGCTCACGTCGATCCGCACGCTCGGCGGGCACCGCCGTTACCGCGAAGCCGAGGTCCGCGCACTGCTCGCGGGCATTCCGCAGCAGCGCAGCGAGGCCTGAACAACCGCATGAACCGGGCAGAACCGACTGGTCCCCCACCGGCCGAGCCGCCCGGGAACCCTGGCTCCAAGCGACACGGGGACTGCCCCAACAGGCCCCTCGCCCAAGCAGATCAGAGCTTTCCAGGCAACTGAACAAGGGTGCGTCGTCGATCGCGCTGGACTCCGCCGAGTCCGGCGCGATCTTTTTTGTGCGCTGATGGGGGACCGGCTTCGCCCTGGCGGGAGCCGGGGAAGGCTCTGTGAGCGGGCTTGTCGGACTCTGGGGAGGGGTGGAGGGTCACCTGGGCGCGGGTCGGCACGGACCTCTCCGAGTGGTGCAATTGCACATATTAAATTGACCTGTTGTAGGAGAGGTGTAAGTACCGCACTTCCTAAAACTCATACGGTGACACCCGTCACATACCAGTCGGCTTGTTGAGCCTGCGGCATATGCGCTAGAGGGAACGGGCGTTGGGGCCGGGGTGTTCCCCGGCGGGCCGGGAGGCGTCCGAGGGGCGGGGCGCGGAGCCCATCGCCATCCGCGGGAGACGGTGGCGGGTGGGACGGTGGCGGGTGGGACGGTGGAAGGTGAGGTGCCGGTACGGCGACGCGGCCGACAGGCGCGCACGGAGCGGCGCCCTGCTCCCCGGAGTACCGAGGGGCGGCGGAACCTGTCAAGACGGCAGAGGGGTGCAGGGCGCCCCGAACGCACGACAGGAGCCCGGATCCGAAGACCCGGGCTCCTGTCGTGCGTGAGGCCCGCTCCCCTTGCGGGGTGCGGGCCTCACGGTTACTGCGGTCCTGACGGGATTTGAACCCGCGGCCTCCACCTTGACAGGGTGGCGAGCACTCCAAACTGCTCCACAGGACCAGATTTCGCGGCGCCATTCGTGCGTTGCGCTGCGAGAAGGACTCTACAGGAGGCGGACCCCCTGGTCGAACTCACCCTGCGTGCGGGGCCCGTCACGGCACCGCCGCGTCGATCGCCTTCACGATCCGCTTGTCCGACACCGGGTACGCCGTACCGAGCGCGTGGGCGAAGTAGCTGACCCGCAGCTCCTCGATCATCCAGCGGATGTCCAGCACCTGCCGCGGCACGGGCCGTCCCTGCGGCATCTGCTCCAGCAGCCACGCGTACTCGTCCCGCATCTCGTGGACCTTCGCCATGCGCGTGGTGTCCCGCTGCGCGTTCGCCGGCATCTGCTGCAGGCGCCGGTCCGCGGCCACCAGATAGCGCATCAGGTCCGGC
This sequence comes from Streptomyces sp. NPDC020731, assembly GCF_044334705.1. NCBI lineage: Bacteria > Bacillati > Actinomycetota > Actinomycetes > Kitasatosporales > Streptomycetaceae > Streptomyces > Streptomyces sp. NPDC020731. Next base: position 30,227 of record NZ_JBIRTN010000010.1, on the reverse strand, counting down.
AGCCGCCGCAGCCCCGCCTCCGTCACGAAACCGGGCCGCACGAGCCCGTCCAGCTGCCCCCGTACGTCCTGGAGGTTGGGCAGCAGCACAGGGCTCCGTATGCCCTTCAGGCGGCGCTCACAGGCCTGCCACGCCGCCAGCACCTGCTGCACCTGGCCCACCGCGCGGACCGTCGTGTCGACGATCTCCGCGCGGACCTTGTCGTACAGCTTCCGGTAGGACTCCTCGTCCCACACCGGCCCGCCGAAGTCGGCGATCAGCTTGTCCGCCGCGGCCGTCGCACAGTCGTCGAACAGGGCCTGCACCGAACCGTGCGGATTGGCGGACAGCGCCAGCTTCTGCGCGTTCGTCAGCTTCTCGGACGCGAACTTCGCGGGGTTCACCGGAATCCCCAGCAGGATCAGCCGGCGCGTGCCCTTCCACATCGCCTCCGCCTGCTCGGCCTCCGTGTCGAACAGCCGGACCGACACCGTGTCACCGTCGTCGACCAGCGCCGGATACGCCTTCACCGGCTGACCGGCCCGGCGCGTCTCGAACACGCGGGTCAGCGAACCGATCGTCCAGTCCGTCAGCCCCTTGCGCTCCAGGGACTCGCCGCCCTGACGCTGCGCCGTGGCGGCGGCCGCCTGGGACAGCGCCTGGCGGGCCTTCGGCCGCAGCCGGAGCTTGAGCGCCTCCAGATCCTTGTCCTCGGCGACCTTGCGGCGCCGCTCGTCGACGATCCGGAACGTCACCTTCAAGTGGTCCGGAACCCGGGACCAGTCGAAGTCCTCCGCATCGAACGGCACCCCGACCATTCGCTTCAGCTCACGCGCCATCGTCACGGTCAGCGGCTCCTGCAGGGGCACCGCCCGCGCCAGGAACGCCTTCGCGTAGTTCGGCGCCGGCACGTAGTTCCGCCGGACCGGCTTGGGGAGCGAACGGATCAGCTCCGTGACGACCTCCTCGCGCAGCCCTGGGATCTGCCAGTCGAAGCCCTCGTCCGTCACCTGGTTCAGCACCTGGAGCGGAACATGGACCGTCACGCCGTCGGCGTCCGCACCCGGTTCGAACTGGTACGTGACCCGGAACTTGAGCGGGCCCTGCCGCCAGGAGTCCGGGTAGTCCGCCTTGGTGACCGCCTCCGCCGACTCACGGATCAGCATCTCCCGCTCGAAGTCGAGGAAGTCCGGCTGCTCGTGCCGCTTGTGCTTCCACCACGAGTCGAAGTGCGCCCCCGACACCACGTGTTCGGGGATCCGCTGCTCGTAGAAGTCGAACAGGGTCTCGTCGTCGACCATGATGTCCCGGCGCCGCGCGCGGTGCTCCAGCTCCTCGACCTCGGTCAGGAGCCGCCGGTTGTCGGCGTAGAACTTGTGGTGCGTCCGCCAGTCACCCTCGACCAGGGCGTTGCGGATGAACAGCTCCCGGGAGATCTCCGGATCGATCCGGCCGTAGTTCACCTTGCGCTGCGCCACGATCGGCACGCCGTACAGCGTCACCTTCTCGTACGCCATCACGGCCGCCTGGTCCTTCTCCCAGTGCGGCTCGCTGTACGTGCGCTTGAGCAGATGCTCCGCGAGCGGCTCCACCCACTCCGGCTCGATCTTCGCGTTGACCCGCGCCCACAGCCGGGACGTCTCCACCAGCTCGGCCGACATCACGAACCGCGGCGGCTTCTTGAAGAGCGCCGAACCCGGGAAGATGGCGAACTTGGCGTTCCGTGCGCCCAGGTACTCGTTCCGCCCGCCGTCCTTACGGCCCGCCGGGCCCGAGTCCTTGGACTCCTTCACGTCCTTCATGCCGATGTGCGACAGCAGACCGGCCAGCAGGGAGACGTGGACACGGTCGCCGGGGGCGTCCTCCTCGTTGAGGTGGATGCCCATCTGCTTGGCGACCGTACGCAGCTGCGTGTAGATGTCCTGCCACTCGCGGATCCGCAGGAAGTTCAGGTACTCCTGCTTGCACATCCGGCGGAACGACGACGAACCGCGCTCCTTCTGCTGCTCGCGGACGTACCGCCACAGGTTGAGATACGCGAGGAAGTCGCTGGACTCGTCCCGGAACCGGGCGTGCTGCTGATCGGCCTGCGTCTGCTTGTCGGCGGGCCGCTCCCGCGGATCCTGGATGGACAGCGCGGCCGCGATGACCATCACCTCACGGACGCAGCCGTTCTTGTCCGCCTCCAGCACCATGCGGGCCAGCCGCGGGTCGACCGGCAGCTGCGCCAGCTTCCGCCCGGCCTCCGTCAGCCGTTTGCGGGGATCCTTCTGCGCCGCGTCGAGAGCGCCCAGCTCCTGCAGCAGCTGCACACCGTCGCGGATGTTGCGGTGGTCCGGCGGGTCGATGAACGGGAACTTCTCGATCTCACCCAGGCCGGCCGCGGTCATCTGCAGGATGACCGAGGCGAGGTTGGTGCGCAGGATCTCCGCGTCCGTGAACTCCGGACGGGCCAGGAAGTCGTCCTCGCTGTACAGCCGGACGCAGATGCCGTCCGAGGTACGGCCGCAGCGGCCCTTGCGCTGGTTGGCGCTGGCCTGCGAGACCGGCTCGATCGGCAGCCGCTGCACCTTGGTGCGATGGCTGTAGCGGGAGATGCGGGCGAACCCGGGATCGATGACGTACTTGATGCCCGGCACGGTCAGGGACGTCTCGGCGACGTTCGTCGCCAGCACGATCCGGCGGCCACTGTGCTGCTGGAACACCCGGTGCTGCTCGGCGTGCGACAGCCGGGCGTACAACGGCAGCACCTCGGTCGACCGGTACCGCTTCTTCGTGAGCGCGTCCGCCGTGTCCCGGATCTCCCGCTCACCGGAGAGGAACACCAGGATGTCGCCCGGCCCCTCCGCCATCAGCTCCTCGACGGCGTCCGTGATCGCGGTGATCTGGTCCCGGTCGGCGTCGTCCGAGTCCTCCTCAAGCAGCGGCCGGTACCGCACCTCCACCGGATACGTACGCCCGCTGACCTCGATGATCGGCGCGTCCCCGAAATGCCGGGAGAAACGCTCCGGGTCGATGGTCGCGGACGTGATGACGACCTTGAGGTCCGGACGCTTCGGCAGCAGCTGCGCGAGATAGCCGAGCAGGAAGTCGATGTTGAGCGACCGTTCGTGCGCCTCGTCGATGATGATCGTGTCGTAGGCGCGCAGCTCGCGGTCGGTCTGGATCTCCGCGAGCAGGATGCCGTCGGTCATCAGCTTGACGAACGTGGCGTCCGGATTCACCTGATCGGTGAAACGGACCTTCCAGCCGACGGCCTCACCCAGCGGCGTGTCCAGCTCCTCCGCCACCCGCTCCGCGACCGTGCGGGCGGCGATCCGGCGGGGCTGTGTGTGCCCGATCATGCCCCGGACGCCCCGGCCCAGCTCCATGCAGATCTTCGGGATCTGCGTGGTCTTGCCGGACCCGGTCTCACCCGCGACGATCACCACCTGGTGATCACGGATCGCCTCGGCGATCGTGTCCTTCTTCTGGCTGACGGGCAGTTGCCCGGGATACGTGACCGCGGGCACCCGGGCACGCCGCCCGGCCATCCGTTGCTCGGACCCGGCGACCTCCGCCTCGATCTCGGCGAGCACGGCGGCGCGGGCCTCCGGGTTACGGATCCTGCGCGCACCTTCGAGCCTGCGTCCGAGCCGGTGCGCGTCGCGCAACGACAGCTCGGTGAGGCGGGAGGCGAGGGAGCCGAGAGCGGGGGCAGAGTGCGTAGACATACGGACTCCAGGATCTCATCCCGCGAAAATTCGCGGCCAATGATTTTGCCGGGGCACACAACAAGGCCCCGATCAGGGATCGGGGCCTTTGTTGTGGCTGGGGCCGGGGTCGAACCGGCGACCTATCGCTTTTCAGGCGATCGCTCGTACCAACTGAGCTACCCAGCCGAGGTGTTTCACGTGAAACACCAGCGGTCCTGACGGGATTTGAACCCGCGGCCTCCACCTTGACAGGGTGGCGAGCACTCCAAACTGCTCCACAGGACCAAGCGTGTCGTACGACAGTGTCGCACAGGGTGATGCGTGCCCCCAACGGGATTCGAACCCGTGCTACCGCCTTGAAAGGGCGGCGTCCTAGGCCGCTAGACGATGAGGGCTATCGGCCCGCCTGGGCGCTTCTCAGCGCGTCGGGGACGTGAGAAGCATACGTGGTGTCGGGAGGATCGCCAAAACGGTTTACGGCGCGGGCGTCGAGGGGGTGGCCGACGGGGTTCCGGAGGGCGACGGAGAGGTGGTCGCGCCCGGCTGGTTCTCCTTCGGGAGGTGGCGGCTGACCTCCGCCGTGGTGAGGCCGAGGCCGCCCAGTTCGATCGAGTCCCAGGCCTGGAGGCGGCGCGTGTCGCGGTCGAAGTAGAGGATCGACGTCTCGATCGGGTCCGGGTACGTGCCCTCGATGGCGCGCAGGCCGCTTCCGCCGGTGGAGCCCTCGACGCGGAGCCGGGTGCCGTACTTCATGACCTCCGTCTCCTCGTGGTGGATGTGGCCGGCCAGGACCAGCGGCACGGTGCCGTCGACCTCGCGGGCCGCGGACGGTTCGTGGGCGATCGCCACGTCCACCGGGGTGCCGGCGGTCCGCTGGTCGCGCAGGGCGGAGGCGAGACGGGCGCCCGCCAGTTCCTGGGACTGCTCGGCCCCGGTCCTCTCCGAGCGGTCGGGGGTGAACTGCGGATCGCCGATGCCGGCGAAGCGCAGGCCGGCGATGGTCTTCGCCCTGCCGTCGTCGAGGACGTGGACGTTCTTCATGCCTTCGAGGTAGCGCTGGGTGACGAGCGAGTCGTGGTTGCCGCGGACCCAGACGTAGGGGGCGCCCAGGTCCTCGACGGGGTCCAGGAAGCCGTTCTCGGCGGCGGTGCCGTGGTCCATCGTGTCGCCCGAGTCGACGATCACATCCACCTGGTACTGCTCCACCAGCGAGGCGATGATCTTCCAGCTGGCCGGGTTGAGGTGGATGTCGGAGACGTGCAGGACGCGGAGGGTGGTCGGGTCGGGCCGGTAGGCGGGGAGGGTGGAGGTGGCGTCGTAGAGCTTGGTCACGTTGGTGACCAGGCGTGCCAGCTCCTTCTGGTAGACGTCGAACTCCGTGACGATGCTGCGCGCGTCGCCGACCAGGGACGGGGCGGAGGAGAGCAGGCCGGAGAACCTGGGTTCCAGGACGGAGTCGGGGTTCCAGGTGGCGTACGCCGTGCCGCCGGACGCGGCCAGCAGGCCGAGGGCGAGGCCGCCGGCGGCGAGGGCGCGGCGGGGGCGGCGGTAGACGGCGAGGCCGAGGGCGGTGGCGCCGGTGACCACGGCGACGCAGGAGCGCACGGCGAGGTCGGCGGTGCCGTGGGCGATGTCCTGGGTGACCTCGTCCTGGAGGCCGGAGAGGCGTTCGGGGTGGTCGACGAGGGCCTGGGAGCGCTCGGGGTCGAGCTGGTCGACGTTGACGTCCAGGCGGACGGGCGCGATGTGGCTGTCGAGCTGGAGGGCGCCCAGCGGGGAGATGTTGATCTTCGTGCCGCCGGTGACGGAGGGGCGCAGGGTCATGGTGGTGTTCATGGGGCCCACCGGGACCCGGACGTTGCCGACGATCAGCAGGCCGAGCCAGGCGCCGAGGACGACCACGGCGACGAGGCCGGCCGCGCGCGTCCAGGGCCGCGGCTGCGGGGTGAGGGTGAGCGTCGCGGTGGTGGGCCGGCGGGAGCGGTGGCGGTGGGTGAGGGCCCGCGGGACCCGTGGGAGGCGGTGGAGGGCGTTCGGGACGGCGGAGGGGACGCGGGCCATTGGTCCCGTATGCCCAAGTCGGCGGCTGGATATGCGGGGCCCGCGCGCAACTCGTACGGACGGCTCGTGCCCGACAATGGCTCTGTGCTGGAGATGACGCGCGAGATGTTCGAGGAGCTGGTCGCCGAGGCGCTGGACCGGATCCCGCCGGAACTGACGCGGCTGATGGACAACGTCGCGGTGTTCGTGGAGGACGAGCCGCCGGCGGACGATCCGGAGCTGCTCGGGCTGTACGAGGGGACGCCGCTGACGGAGCGGGGCGAGTGGTACGCGGGGGTGCTGCCGGACCGGATCACCGTCTACCGGGGGCCGACGCTGCGGATGTGCGAGTCCCGGGAGGACGTCGTCGCCGAGACGGAGATCACGGTGGTGCATGAGATCGCCCATCACTTCGGGATCGACGACGCCCGGCTGCACGCGCTCGGCTATGGATAGGCCGTACGCGTGTCTTCTTGCGGGTGGTGGGAGTTGGTGTGGTTGACCCAGCACTCCGACCGGAGGTGGCCCCGTGCGCCGCTTGTACGTACCCGCCCGCCTGGCCGCCACGGTCGTGGCCGTCGTCGCCGCCGCCGGCTGCATGAGCGTGGGTGAGGACGGTGCGGGCGGGAGCGCCGGACCGTCGCACTCCGAGGGGAGGCCGGGCGGTGAGGCGCCGGACGGGGGCGCCGCGGTGTCGGGCGGCGGTGCCGGGTACGGCGTTGCGTCCGCCGACGGGGCGCGCGGGGACGGCACGGGCGAGGGGCGCAAGGGCGAGGGGAAGAAGGGCAGGGCGGGGAAGGCGGCGTCCGCCGAGGCCTCGCCGTCCGTGGGGGCGAGCCGGTCCGCGTCGGCCGACGGCGGGCCGGACGGGTCCGCGGGGCCGCCCCCGGACGACCGGCCCGTGCCCCCGGAGCCCTCGCGGACACCGGAACCGCAGCCCTCGCCGGCGCCCCCCGAGCCGTCGGTCGCACCGGAGCCGACACAGGCGGAGCCGTCCTCGTCGGCGCACCAGCCGCCCGAGACGCAGTTGGCGCAGCGGGAACCGGCGCCGGAAGCGGGGGTGCCGGTCTAAGCTCTCTTCTCCAGTGCCTCCCCGCCCGCCGGACCCCGCGCTCACCTGCCGGTTTGCTTTCGGGGTGCCGGAGTGCGTATGGTGGCAGATCGTTTGATCCTATTTGCCCGGCGCCACTGCAGAGCGCGCCGTGTGGCGCGTACTCTCTCCCTTGCCGTGGTGGACCGCATCGAGGCGGTCGTAATTGCGAACTGCGAATCACGGAGTTGACGGGCGCGTGCCGAAGAGACTCCGGAAGGTTTCGCATTCGTATGCCCATCGCCAGTACTGATCACGTCGTCGTGCCCGAGAACATCGAGGACACCGACATCGACGTCACCACCGAGGTGGCGGCTCCCGAACTCACCACCGAGGTGGCGGCTCCCGAACTCACCACCGAGGTGGCGGCTCCCGAACTCACCTTCGCCGACCTCGGCCTGCCCGAGGGTGTCGTGCGCAAGCTCGCGCAGAACGGCGTGACCACCCCCTTCCCGATCCAGACCGCGACCATCCCGGACGCGCTGGCCGGCAAGGACATCCTCGGCCGTGGCCGCACCGGCTCCGGCAAGACCCTCTCCTTCGGTCTGCCGACCCTGGCCACGCTGGCCGGCGGCCGGACCGAGAAGCACAAGCCGCGCGCCGTCATCCTGACGCCGACGCGTGAGCTCGCCATGCAGGTCGCCGACGCGCTCCAGCCGTACGGCGACGTCATGGGCCTCAAGATGAAGGTCGTCTGCGGCGGCACCTCGATGGGCAACCAGATCTACGCCCTCGAGCGCGGCGTCGACATCCTGGTCGCCACCCCCGGCCGTCTCCGCGACATCATCAAGCGCGGCGCCTGCTCCCTGGAGAACGTGCAGATCGCGGTCCTCGACGAGGCCGACCAGATGTCCGACCTGGGCTTCATGCCCGAGGTCACCGAGCTGCTGGACCAGGTTCCGCCGGGCGGCCAGCGGATGCTGTTCTCCGCGACCATGGAGAACGAGATCAAGACCCTCGTCGACCGGTACCTGAACAACCCGGTCAGCCACGAGGTCGACGCGGCGCAGGGCGCGGTGACGACCATGTCGCACCACATCCTCGTCGTGAAGCCCAAGGACAAGGCGCCGGTCACCGCGGCCATCGCCTCCCGCAAGGGCCGCACCATCATCTTCGTCCGCACCCAGCTGGGCGCCGACCGCGTCGCCGAGCAGCTGCGGGACGCGGGCGTGAAGGCGGACGCGCTGCACGGCGGCATGACGCAGGGCGCGCGGACGCGGACGCTGGCCGACTTCAAGGACGGCTACGTCAACGTCCTGGTCGCCACCGACGTCGCCGCGCGCGGCATCCACGTCGACGGCATCGACCTGGTCCTCAACGTGGACCCGGCCGGCGACCACAAGGACTACCTGCACCGCGCGGGCCGCACGGCGCGCGCCGGCCGCACCGGCACCGTCGTCTCCCTGTCCCTGCCGCACCAGCGCCGCCAGATCTTCCGGCTGATGGAGGACGCGGGCGTCGACGCCACGCGCCACATCATCCAGGGCGGCACGGCCTTCGAGCCGGAGGTCGCCGAGATCACTGGGGCCCGGTCGATGACCGAGGTCCAGGCAGAGTCGGCGGGCAACGCGGCGCAGCAGGCCGAGCGTGAGGTCGCCCAGCTCACCAAGGAGCTGGAGCGGGTGCAGCGCCGTGCCTCCGAGCTGCGCGACGAGGCCGACCGGCTGCTGGCCCGGGTCGCGCGGGAGCGGGGCGAGGACGTCGAGACGGTGGTCGCCGAGGCGGCCGAGGCGGCCGGGGCCGAGGTCTCGCTGCCGGAGCAGCCGACCGCGCGGGACGTCGAGCGGACCGAGCGCGTGGAGCGTACGGAGGCACCGGCGCCGTACGAGCGGCGCGAGCGCCGTGACGACCGCGGTGGTGACCGTGGCGGCTTCCGTCGCGACGACCGCGGTGGTGACCGTCGTGACGACCGTGGTGGGCGTTCGTTCGAGCGTCGTGACGACCGCGGTGGTTTCAACCGTGACCGTGACCGTGGTGGTGACCGCCCCGGCTTCCGCCGTGACGACCGTGGTGGTGACCGCCCCGGTTTCCGTCGCGACGACCGCGGTGGTGACCGTCGTGACGACCGTGGTGGGCGTTCGTTCGAGCGTCGTGACGACCGCGGTGGTTTCAACCGTGACCGTG
>NZ_JBIRTN010000010.1:0-21204 GCF_044334705.1 Streptomyces sp. NPDC020731 | reverse complement strand
CCGTGACCGTGGTGGTGACCGCCCCGGCTTCCGTCGCGACGACCGCGGCGGCCACCGCGGCAGCGACCGTCCGTTCAACCGCGACCGCCAGGGCGACCGCCCCGGCAGCGACCGTCCGTTCAACCGCGACCGCCAGGGCGACCGCCCCGGCTTCCACTCCGGCTCCCACGACCGCCCGCAGGGCCGTCGTGACGAGCACCGCGGCGGCGGCTCCTTCGGCCGTCGCGACGACAAGCCGCGCTGGAAGCGCAACAGCTGACGCGGCCTCACCCGGCCGACCGGAAGGGCCCGCACGACACCCGTCGTGCGGGCCCTCCCGCGTTCCGCGCGGGACACGTCCGGACCCGCCCGCGCGATACCCGATCGGAGTCCCGGCCACGTCCGGCTATGCTCGGGGAGGCAACATCGCCAGGGGCCCTTAGCTCAATTGGCAGAGCAGTGGACTTTTAATCCATTGGTTGTGGGTTCGAGTCCCACAGGGCCTACCTCTCGCAGGAGCGGCACATCGCCTCTGACCTGCTGCGCGGCGCTCGGACCGGCTTCGGTCGGCTCGGGCGCCGCGTCATTTCACCGGGTGCTCGTCCCGGTTCGGGTCGAGGAGCTGGACGGCGATTCCGGCGAGGACCAGGCCCGCCGCGATGAGGAGCCCGTCGGGGACGACGATGCCCGCGGCGAGCATGGTCACCCCGAGGACCAGCGCGCACCAGGCGCCCGTGCGGCGGTACCCTCGCGGGCGGGCCGGAGGGCCCTCGGGGAGTGGGTGGACGAAACAGGGGTCCTCGTGTTCGACACGGGCCGCGAGGTCGACCAGGCGCTCGTCGTCGGACTGGGGCACGGCTCCTCCTTCCCAGGGGGGCGGCCGCCCGGCGGCACCGTCGACGGCCATCGCTCCGTGACACCGGGGGCGTAACCGGTCGAACCGTCGGCCTGTTGCGAACTCGGCCCGGTACAAGGGAGTTTGCCCGTGTGCCGTTGTCGTTACCCACCCGGTACGGAGACTTCAGCGTCGCCCATCGCCACCGGTCCCGGCCATCCGTCGCGGACCCCATCCTCCCTGGGGGCCGCCGCGTACGAGGGCCGCCCGGCCGGCCGTGGTCGCGGGGAAGAAATGGGGGCTGTCACCGATGGCGCGGGGCCCGCTCGGCGCACACGCTGGGGGTGACGGCCCGCGCCGCGCCCCCGGACCGCGGGCCGTCGGCTCCCCGCGCGGGGAGCCCGTGGCAAGCGGCCGGCGGTGAGGAGGCGGTACGGGGTGCCTCTGTTCTGGCGGATCTTCCTGCTGAACGCCGTCGTGCTCATCGCGGCCACGGCCCTGCTGCTGGGACCCGTCACGGTATCCACGCCGGTCCTGCTCACCGAGGCCGCGGTCCTCGCGGTGGGGCTGGCCGCCATGCTCGTCGCCAACGCGCTGCTGCTCCGTGTGGGTCTCGCCCCGCTGCAGCGCCTGACCCGCGCGATGACGACGACGGACCTGCTCCGCCCGGGGCACCGCCCGGCGGTCGGCGGGCGGGGCGAGATCGCCGAGCTGATCACCACGTTCAACACCATGCTCGACCGGCTGGAGGACGAGCGCGCCACGAGCAGCGCCCGTGCCCTGTCCGCGCAGGAGGCCGAGCGTCGTCGCGTCGCCCGCGAGCTGCACGACGAGGTCGGCCAGTCCCTGACCGCCGTACTGCTCCAGCTCAAGCGTGCCGCCGACCACGCCCCGCCCGGCCTGGGCGAGGAGCTGCGCCAGGTGCAGGAGACCACCCGGGCAGGTCTTGAGGAGATCCGGCGCATCGCCCGCCGGCTGCGCCCCGGGGTGCTGGACGAGCTCGGGCTGGCCAGCGCGCTCAAGGCCCTCGCCACCGAGTTCGGCGGGCCCGGTCTGAGCGTCCAGCACTGCCTCGACGCGGATCTGCCCGAGCTGGACCGGGAGACGGAACTGGTCATCTACCGGGTCGCCCAGGAAGGCCTCACCAACACCGCCCGCCACGCCCGGGCCCGTCGCGCCGAGCTCGCCCTGCACCGCGCGCCCGGCGGTGTCGAACTCCGCGTCCGTGACGACGGCCGCGGCATCGGCGTGGCCCAGGAGGGCGCCGGCATCCGCGGGATGCGGGAACGCGCCCTGCTCGTCGGCGCCCGGCTGACCGTGGACCGCGCCGCCCACGGCGGCACCGAGATACGCCTGGCCGTCCCCGTCCCGGCCCGTTTCCCCGCGCACGCCCTCGTCCCCGTACGGGAATCCGCGCACGCCCCGCCCCCGTGACCGACGCCCCTCGACCGGAAACGCTGAAACATGACCGACCCGGCCCCCACCCGCATCCTGCTCGCCGACGACCACGCGCTGGTCCGCCGGGGGGTTCGCCTCATCCTCGACGGCGAACCGGATCTGACCGTCGTCGCCGAGGCCGCCGACGGTGCCGAAGCCCTCGAACAGGCCCATGAACACCGCCCCGACCTGGCCATTCTCGACATCGCGATGCCCCGCCGGACCGGTCTTCAGGCGGCCCGTGAACTCTCCCGGGACCTGCCGGAGACGCGCATCCTCATTCTGACCATGTACGACAACGAGCAGTTCTTCTTCGAGGCCCTCGCCGCCGGTGCCTCGGGCTACGTCCTGAAGTCCGTCGCCGACCGCGACCTCGTCGAGGCCTGCCGCGCCACCATGCGCGGCGAGCCGTTCCTCTACCCCGGCGCCGTCAACGCCCTCATTCACAACTACCTCGACCTCGCGCGGGAGGGCCGCACCCTGCCGGCCAAGGCGATCACCGACCGCGAGGAGGAGATCCTGAAGCTGGTCGCCGAGGGCCACACCTCGCAGCAGATCGCCGGTCTCCTCGTCATCAGCCCCAAGACCGTGGAGCGGCACCGCGCCAACATCCTGGCCAAGCTCGGCCTCCGGGACCGCCTGGAACTCACGCGGTACGCCATCCGGGTGGGACTGATCGAGCCCTGAACCGGCACCCGGGCCGGTCGTGCCTGTTGTCAGACTGGACACCCGCAGGCCCGCCCGCCCCCTGGGAGTAGGAACCGATGCCCCACCCGTACGTCCTGCTGTCCGCCGCCGTCTCCCTCGACGGCTACCTGGACGACACCGGCCCCGAGCGGCTGCTGCTGTCCGGCCCGGCCGACTTCGACCGGGTCGACGAGGTACGGGCATCCGTGGACGCCATCCTGGTCGGCGCCGGCACGATCCGCGCCGACAACCCCCGGCTGCTGGTCAACTCGCCGGAGCGGCGCGCCGCCCGCCTCGCCGGGGGCGGGGCCGAGTACCCGCTCAAGGTCACCGTCAGCGGCTCCGGGGACCTGGACCCGGCGGCCCGGTTCTGGCACACCGGCGGCGAGAAGGTCCTCTACACGACCGACAGGGGCGCCGGGCGCGCCCACGCCCTCGGTCTCGCCGCCGACGTCGTCCCGCTCGGCCCCGAGCTCGACTGGCGGCGGCTCCTGGAACATCTGCACGCCGAGCGCGGGGTCCGGCGGCTCATGGTCGAGGGCGGCGGCACGATCCACACGCAGCTCCTCACCGAAGGGCTGGCCGACGAGGTCCAGCTGGTCCTCGCCCCGCTGTTCGTCGGCGACCCGGACGCCCCCCGCCTCTTCGGTCCCGGCTCCTACCAGGGCGGCCGGCTGCGGCTGGTGGAGACCCGCCCGATCGGCGACGTCGTCCTGATGCGCTACGAGCCCACCGCCCCCGGCGCCGGCCCGCTGCCCTCCGCCGCCGACCACCACTGGCTGGCCCTCGCCTGCGAGCTGGCCGCCGAGTGCCCGCCCTCCAGGACGGCGTTCAGCGTGGGCGCGGTCGTGGTGGCCGCCGACGGTACGGAGCTGGCGCGCGGCCACTCCCGGGAGGGCGCCGACCCGGTGGTGCACGCGGAGGAGGCCGCACTCGCCAAGGCCGACCCCACGGACCCCCGGCTCGCCGGTGCCACCGTGTACTCCAGCCTGGAGCCCTGTGCCCGCCGCGCGTCCCGCCCTGCGCCCTGTGCCCGGCTGATCCTGGACGCGGGGGTACGGCGGGTGGTCACGGCCTGGCGCGAGCCGGACACCTTCGTGGCGGGCGCCGACGGCAGCGCGGTACTGGCGGCCGGGGGCGCCACCGTCCTCGTCCTGCCCGAGCACGAGAACCGCGCCAAAGCGCCGAACGGCCATCTGCTCGGCCGCTGAACCGGGGCCGCCGGTAATGGGTGTGCGCCATGTCCCGCGGATGGCGTACACTGGTTTCAACGACGCGGGGTGGAGCAGCTCGGTAGCTCGCTGGGCTCATAACCCAGAGGTCGCAGGTTCAAATCCTGTCCCCGCTACTGAAGGCCGAGGGCCGGAATCCAAAGGATTCCGGCCCTCGGTGTTTTCCGCTCCCCGTTCTCACCCAACGTGATCGATCCACCTCGCAGCGCATAACGAATGACGCACCGTCAGAAATCACCTGCCGCCCGGGGCGCGGTCAACTCGCCCGGTTTTGGCCGCCCATGGCACTTAAGTCCATGCGGAAATCGTTAACGATCAAGAGGAACGGCTTGGAATCCGGCCCTCGCGTCTATTAACGTTCGATAACGCAGCGCGGTCGTCCCAGCCGTCACAGAAGTCGGCTCCGTGCGCACGCGCCGAATCCCGCAAGGGAACCGGGGAACCACCACCATGGGGTGAATCGCGTGGATACCGCCGTGGAGACACGGCTCGTACACGCGCGTAGGAGACCTTCCCGCTCCGAACCCGTCAGCTAACCCGGTAGGCGAAGACGGAAGGAAAGGAGCGCGCCCACGTGGCGTCCAACCCGCCTGCCCCCGAGGCCCCGTTCAAGCCGAGCGACACCGTCGCCTACGGCGGCAGCCGCGCCGACGAGGGCCCCTTCGAGGAGTGGAACCCCACCGCGGAGTCCCTTCGCCCCGTCCGCGGCCGGCATCGCGTCTCCAAGCAGCGCGGCGGAGGACTCGCCCGCAGCTCCACCGTTCTGGGCGTCGGCGTCATAGCGGCCGTCGGCGCCGGCGGCATGGCCAGCGCCCAGACCGGCAAGCCGCCGGTCTCGATCTCCATGCCCGACCTCCCCAATGTGGGTTCCCTCATCTCCGACGAGGAAACGCCCAAGGGTTCGGCCACCCCCCTCAGCGACATCGGCATGACCACCGCCGACACCGAGCAGGGCGCCGCCGGCGCCGGTGAGGCGCTGCGCGCCCGGATCATGGCGCAGGTCGAGCAGCAGCAGGACCAGGCCGAGAGCAAGGCCGAGGCCGAGGCCGTCGCCGCCGCCGAGAAGCAGGCCGCCGAGGCCGTCGCGAAGGCGGAGAAGGAGGCCAAGGCCAAGGCGGAGGCCGCCAAGGAGAAGGCGGAGGAGGAGGCCAGGAAGAAGGCCGAGGCCGAGCGCCTCGCCGAGCTGGCCAAGCAGTACGCGCTGCCGACCTCCTCGTACACCCTCTCCTCGACCTTCGGCCAGGCGGGCGCCTACTGGTCCTCCGGCTATCACACGGGCCTCGACTTCGCCGCCCCCACGGGCACGCTGCTCAAGGCCGTCCACACCGGCACGATCACCTCCGCCGGCTATGACGGCTCCTACGGCTACAAGACCGTGCTGACCCTCGACGACGGCACCGAGATCTGGTACGCCCACCAGTCCTCCATCAGCGTCAGCGTCGGCCAGAAGGTCAACACCGGCGATGTGATCGGCCGCGTCGGCGCCACCGGCAACGTCACCGGCGCCCACCTCCACATGGAGGTCCACCCCGGCGGCTCCACCTCGGGCATCGACCCGCTGGCCTGGCTGCAGGGCAAGGGCCTCAGCGTCTGAGCGACCCGGCTCCCCACGCCCTGAACCCGGCAGTCCCGACGACGCCCCCCGACGTCAGGGCTGCCGGGCAGGTGTTCTCCGGGGCGGTGCGGACCCGTCAGGACCGGTGGGTGTTCGGGTCGTACGCGCCGTACGGGTGCACGTACGGCGGATACCCGTAGCCGCCGTACACCGCCCACGGCGCCGCGGCGACCGGAACCCGGGGCGCGGTGACACGGGCCGCGTGCTCCAGGGCCGGCCGGGCCGCTTCCCGCCGGTGCCACAGCTCCAGCAGCAGCTCCCGTTCCCGGGCGGCGAAGTCCGGCCCCGCCCGCCCGAGCCGCCCCCGGTGCCGCAGGAACGCCAGCGACGTCGCGTACGCCTCGTACGCGGCGACCGACCGCGCCGCCGCCTTCCCGCCGCAGCGGCGCGCGTACTGCCGGGCGACGCGCCGCGCCCGCATCGAGCCCAGCGCGAACGGCTCCGCCGCATGGAGCCACCCGGTGACCACGTACGCGGGCAGTTCCGCCCGCACGGTCCGCAGCTCCCGCTGCCGCGTCCACACCACCAGCCAGGTCAGCAGCCCGAACACCGGCACCATGAACGCCGCGTACACCGCGAGGAAGCCGTACTGGCCGAGCGTCGAGGAGCCGTTCCACAGCGCGTGCACGCCCATCGCGAGGAGCAGCCCGACCGGCGGCAGCAGGACGCGCCGGGCCCGCTGCCGGTCCGTGGACAGCGCGGCGATGCCGAAGCCGATCCCGGTGAGCACGGTGAACAGGGGGTGCGCGAACGGCGACATCACGATGCGGACGAAGAAGGTCGCCGCGGTGACCGAGGCGATGCCGCTGTCGCCGGTGAGCTGGTCGGTGCCGAAGGCGGTGCCGAGGTAGAGGATGTTCTCGGTGAACGCGAAGCCGGTGGCGGTGACCCCGGCTATCACCACGCCGTCGAGGATCCCGGTGAAGTCGCGTCTGCGGAACAGGAACACCAGCAGGACGGCCGCGGCCTTCGCGGACTCCTCCACCACCGGCGCTATGACGGTCGAGCCCAGGGTGTCGGCGCCGGTCGGGTCGGCGGTCGCCGTCGCTATCCACCGGGTGGCGAAGCTGTTCGCGACGATCGCCATCAGCGCCGCCGCACAGGCACCCCAGGCGAAGGAGAACAGCAGGTTCCGCCAGGGGCCGGGTTCGACCCGGTCCAGCCACCGGAAGGCGGCGACGAGCAGCGGCACGGGCAGAACCGCGAGACCGAGCCCGACCAGGAACCCCCGCGTCCCGGTCTGCTCGCGCACCAGCGCGAGAATGACCAGCCCGGAGAGTGTGAGCAGCGTGATCAGCGCGCCGTACCGCACCCAGGGCCGCTGCCACCAGTGCGCATGCCGCGACGCTGCGCCGGGGGCCGCGCCGGGAGGCGCCGGGTACGGAGGGCTGGTGGCCACGGGATCGACCCTAACGAGGTGGGACGGGCTGTATCAGGCGCGGTCCGCTGCCTGTTCTTCCCGCGATACGTGGCGGAAGAGCACGTCGTTCACGACATGACCCTTCTCCAGTCCCTGCCCCTCGAAACGGGTGAGCGGCCGGAACCCGGGACGCGGCGCGAAACCGCCGTCCGCCCTGGTGTTCTCGAAGCCGGGGTGCGCGGTGAGCACCTGAAGCATCTGCTCCGCGTACGGCTCCCAGTCGGTGGCGCAGTGCAGCACCGCCCCCGGCGCGAGGCGGGTCGCGGCGAGGGTGAGGAACTCCGGCTGGATCAGCCGCCGCTTGTGGTGCCGCTTCTTCGGCCAGGGGTCGGGGAAGTACACGCGCAGCCCGCCCAGGGAGCCGGGGGCGAGCATCTCGCGCAGCAGGATGATCGCGTCACCGTTGCCGACCCGTACGTTGGTCAGCCCGAGCCGGCCGGCGAGGTTGAGCAGATTGCCCTGGCCGGGCGTGTGGACGTCCACGGCGAGGATGTTGGTGGCCGGGTCGGCGGCGGCCATCTGCGCGGTGGCCTCGCCCATGCCGAAGCCGATCTCCAGGACGACGGGGTTGTCGTTGCCGAAGAACTCCGCGAGGTCGAGCCGCCGGCTGCCGTCGATGTCGAAACCCCAGGCAGGCCACAGCCGCTGCAGGGCGTCCGCCTGCCCGGCGGTCACCCGGCTGCGGCGCGGCTGGAAGCTCCGGATCCGCCGCTCGAAGTGCGACCCGGCGGGATCGGCCTTCGGCCCGTCCGGAAACCGGGGCTCCCCCTTGGCGCGGGTACGGCGGACGGACACCCCGGGCGTGTGCGGTGAATCCTGGCCGGGGGCGGGGCGGAGGTCTTCGGAGGCGTTAACGGTGTCAGACACAGTGCCTCCGATTTTACGGGGAGCGGGTGCTCGGCACGGAAGCGGAACGTGAGGGGGCCCCTGCGGGGTCGACAGGGCCGGCGTGCGCCCGGGTGCGGCCTCTCCTGACGCCGGCATCTGCCCCGCCGGGGTCGGCTGCGGTCGCGCCGTGGGCAGCGTGCGCCAGACCGCGGTGCGTGGTCGGGTACTCGTCGCCGTCCCGTTCGCCCTGCCCGGGTGACCTGTCCGGCGGGTCGAGCCTGAGGAGACCGACGGTGCCGGGGAGGGCGTGCCGGACCTCGCGTCTCCGGCGTGATCCGCCGACGGGCCCTGGACGGCGCGGGCCCTTCCCCGGCCGCCGTGGCCGTGTGCGCGGGAGCGGCGCGTCGGACCGGGGGGATCCCGTCCGGGGCTCAGCGCCCCGCTGTCTCCAGGGCCGTCAGGGCCCGTCGGGCCACCTCACGGCCGATCGGCAGGGAGGCCGTCGCCGCCGGGGAGGGGGCGTTCAGTACGTGGACCGCGCGGGCGGTCTCCTGGATCAGGAAGTCGTCGGCCAGGGTGCCGTCCCGCAGCACCGCCTGGGCCCGCACCCCGGCCGCCGTCGGTATCAGGTCGTCCTCCCGCACCGCGGGCAGCAGCCGGCGTACGGCCCGGGTGAAGGCTCCCCTGGACAGCGAGCGGTGCAGTTCGCCGGTGCCGTACCGCCAGTGGCGGCGGGCCAGCTGCCAGGAGCCCGGCCAGGCCAGGGTCGCCCCCAGCTCGCGCGCACGCACCGTGCGCCAGTCGTAGCCCTCGCGGGCCAGCGCCGGTACCGCGTTGGGGCCGACGTGGACGCCGCCGTCGATGCCCCGGGTGAGGTGGACGCCGAGGAAGGGGAACGCCGGATCGGGCACCGGGTAGACCAGGCCGCGCACCAGTTCCGGCCGGGCCAGCTCGTAGTACTCGCCGCGGAACGGCACGATCCGGGCGCCGGGCTCGTCACCGGTGCGGCGGGCGATCTCGTCGCAGTGCAGACCCGCGCAGTTCACCAGCACCCGACCGCGTACGACGTCGCCGTCGGCGGTCAGGACGGCGACCCCCCGGTCGGGGCGGCGGTCGACGCGTATCACCCGTGCTCCGTAGCGGATCTCCGCACCCGCCGCCTGCGCCGCCTCCGCGAGCCGGCGGGCCACCGCGGTGAAGTCGCAGATGCCGGTGGTGCCGACGTGGATGGCCGCCAGCCCGTCGACCTCCGGCTCGTACTCCGCGATCTGCGCGCCGCACAGCTCGCGGACCGTGATGCCGTTCTCCCGGCCGCGCTGGACCAGGGCGTGCAGCCGGGGCAGCTCCTCGCGGGTGGTGGCGACGATCAGCTTGCCCGTCACGGCGTGCGGGATGTCGTACTCCGCGCAGAACTTGACCATCTCCGCGGCGCCCGACACCGCGTACCGGGCCTTCAGCGAGCCGGGGCGGTAGTAGACGCCGCTGTGGATGACGCCGCTGTTGCGGCCCGTCTGGTGCCGGGCGGGGCCGGGCTCCTTCTCCAGCACCGTGACCCGTGTGCCCGGCGCCGCGCGCGTGAGCGCGTACGCCGTCGACAGGCCGACGATCCCGCCGCCGATCACCAGCACGTCGCAGTCGTACGACCGCCCCGCCACCACCCGCACCACCTCCCGCGTCCGATAGTGCACTGCACCACTGACAACGCCTTCAAACCCGGGAGGCGGCCCGTGGCGCGATTCGGGTCAGGCCGTGGTCATCAGCAGCGGGCGGGCGCGTTCCCGCAGTTCGACCACGCGGGGTTCGTCGCCGTAGGGCTCCAGACGGTGCAGGAGGTCCTTGACGTACTCGGTGGTGCGGGCGGACGAGATGCGGCCCGCGACCTCCACCGCGCGGACGCCCTGTTCGCAGGCCGCGTCCAGGTTGCCCGACTCCAGCTCGGCGACCGCCGAGACGACCAGGCGCAGTCCGTGCGAGCGCACGAACTCCTCCGTCGGACTGGACAGCGCCTGCTCGGTGAAGCGGCGGACCTGGCGGGGCGCCTTCAGGTCGCGGTAGCACTCCGCGGCGTCGGCGGCGAAACGGTCGTAGGAGTAGAAGCCGAGCCAGGTCGGGTCGCTGTCGCCGGGGCGGGAGCGCTCCAGCCAGCTCTCCGCCGACTTCAGGGCGGCACCGGCCGCCTGGGCGTCCCCCGCGCGTGCGTGCGCGCGTGCCTCGACGAGGCGGAAGAAGCTCAGGGTGCGGGCGGTGGCCAGACCCCGGTTGCGCTCCAGCGCGGCTTGGGCGAGGTCCACGCCCTCGTCGCCGAAGCCGCGGTAGGTCGCCTGCAGCGACATCGAGGCGAGTACGTAGCCGCCCAGCGGGACGTCGGCCGCCGCGCGGGCCAGGCGCAGAGCCTGGATGTAGTAGCGCTGGGCGGCCTCCTGCTGGCCGGTGTCGAAGGCCATCCAGCCGGCCAGGCGGGTGAGTTCGGCCGCCGCGCCGAAGAGGGAGCGGCCGACGTCGTCGGAGTAGGAGCCGAGCAGCAGCGGGGCCGCCTCGACCCGGAGGCATTCGGGGACCATCGAAGAACGCCAGTCCCCTCCGCCGTACTTGGAGTCCCAGCGCCGGGCGTCCTCGGCTGCCTCCCGCAGTTTCCGCACATCGCTGTGGCCGACTTTGGCCGGTGCGCCGGAGCCGTCGGCGGGGTTCGCCTCACGCGCCACCGAGCTGTCGGCCGGGGTTATCAGCCAACGCGAGGCGGGCGTCGCGTACGCGCTCACCGCGAACGATCCGGCGAGCGACTGCCAGATGCCGCCGGAGCCGGCTCTGCGGCCGGCCAGGTCCAGCCGGTACAGCTCCGTCGCGGAGCGCACCGCCTGTCCGACGTCGCGCGGGAAGGCGAGGCCCACCTCGGGCGCGGGGTCCGCGTCCGCCAGGCCGATCTCGTGGAGCGGCACGGGACGGCCCAGTTTCTGGCCGATGGCGGCGGCGATCAGGTGCGGAGCAGCACCTTGCGGCACCATGCCCTTCGACACCCAGCGCGCCACCGACGTCTTGTCGTAGCGAAGCGTCAGTCCTCGCTGGGCGCCAAGGTCGTTGACGCGTCGCGCGAGGCCTGCGTTGGAGATTCCCGCGAGGGCGAGAACGGTGCCGAGCTTTTCGTTCGGCCCGCGTTGCTCCCTGGACATGCGCCACCCCTCGACACAGCCGGCTGCCGCGCTGGCATAACCATGCGGCATTCGTAAACCCAGCGTAGTTCGCCGCATCCCAAGCGTTAAGGGGCATTCTTCCGGATGGCGGGATTGTGGTCCGTACTGAAGTACGGGTCCGATACGCGCAGTTGCGGCGTGCTCCCGGTATGTGGCCGTGCGCCTGTGCGTGCGCTCTTCTCCGGCCATCGCGGGAGCGGTTCCATGGTCGGTGCGTGGGTCGGCCCGCTGTACTGGATCCAGTGGGCTGGGGGACACCGCCGCCTTCATCCCCGCGGGCGGCGGAACGGTCCGGGAGACGTGCTCCGTCTCCCGGACCGCGCGACCGCTCAGCGGTGCGCAGAGCCTGCACGGAGCGTGTTCGAGGTGGTTCTCACCGCTCCGATTTGGCCGAAAATCAACCCCACTCTTTCGGGTGTATCACTGCTTCTACGCTGGTAGTTGGCGGCGCGTTGGGGGTTTAGGGGGCGCGCTGTGGGGGCGCATTCGCGACGCGACGGCGTGGCCGGTTATGCGGCACCGATACGGTGGCTTCTCTGTGGCAGGCGCCTGTTCGGGGCGGGGCGGGTGTCTCCGCCGGGGCGCGTTCGACGGAGCGCATACGGCTCCGGCACCCCTCCTGAGCGCCTCCTTCATGGCAGCATGGGGAACCGGATTCTTACGGTGCACTGGTTGTCCACAGCCTGTGGAGGCGGCGATGCGGTGGTTGGTGGGATGGAGCAGCACCGCCGCGGGAGCCATGGGGTTCGGCCCCACCGGCTCCGCCGGCGCCACCGGGGTGGACGGCGAGACCGTGCACCCCGTGGGATCCCAGCTGCTGTGGGGCGACCCCGACCCCCTCTGGGCGGTCGGCGACTGGCGCCCCGACGAGGTGCGGGTGGTCAGGGCCGACGAGCAGACCCGGATCGCCGTCCTCGGCACCTGCGGGGCCTCCGACGAGCAACTGCGCGTCGCGCTGTTCGCCGCGCGGGGCGGGGCGCTGCGGCACCTGACCGCTTGGCCGGGGAACTACACCGCCGTCGTGCAGGTGGGACGCCGGGTCACCGTCTGCGGCGATCTCGCGGGTGCCCGGCCGGTCTTCCACACCCCGTGGGCGGGCGGTACGGCGTACGCGACCGCCGCGCTGCCGCTCGCCGACCTCATCGAGGCCAACCTCGACTTCGGGCACCTCGCCGCGCTGCTGGCCGCCCCCGACGTGCCGGCCGCGCTGTACGACTCCACCCCGTACGACGGCGTGAAACGCATTCCGCCGGGGCATGCGCTCATCCTGCGCGCCGGGGCGCGCGAGATCGCCGGGTACGAACCCGTCGCCTCGCTCGCCGTCGCCGCGCCGCCGGCCGACCCAGGTCACGCGGTGGACGCCGTGCGGGACGCGTTGGTCGAGGCCGTACGGACGCGGCTGGCCGCGCCCCGGCATGTTCCCGGTGCCCATATCGACCCCGGACCCGTGCCCGGGATGGGGCCCGCCGAGCGGCGGGCGGCCCGTGGGACGCCCGTGCCGGGGATCGGGGCCGATCTCTCCGGCGGGCCGGCGTCCGGGGCGCTGGCGTTGCTGGCCGCGGGGCTGCCCGGGATGCCGGGGACCGTGCTGGGGCACGGGACGGGGGCGGGGGAACGGCTGCTGGCCGTCACCTTCAACGACCTCGCGGGTGGGTCCGGCGGGGGGCGGGACGACGAGGAGCTGGCGCGGGCGGGGGCGCTGGCCGCCAATCCGCGGTTGCACCATGTGGTGGTGGCCGGTGCGGAGTCGACGCTTCCGTACGTCGAGCTGGACGGGCCGCTGACGGACGAGCCCGGGCCCTCGCTGGTGTCGGCCGCACGGCATCGGGCGCGGCTGGCGGCGGGCAGCGCGGATCACTTCACCGGGTACGGGGCGAAGCAGGTGCTGGACGCGCATCCGGCGCGACTGGCCGATCTGCTGATGGACCGCAAGCGGCGGCATCTGGTGCGGCCGGTTGCCGCACTGGCCAAGGCGGACGGGTCCGTGATGGTTCCAGCGCGCGTGTACGCGGCTGCGCGGCGACTGGCGCGCACGCCGTACCGCGTGGGTCTGGAGAGCCTTGCCGAGCGGCTGTTGCAGCGACGGCTGGACGACGACGGGCCCGGGGGTGCGGCGGATGCCTCGCTGGCCGCACTGACCTGGGGGAGACCCGGGCCGGCGGCGCGCTGGCTGACGGGTGAGGCGCTGGCTGAAGTATCGGTTCGTCTGCAGGCGTCGACGCGGCGGTCCGAAGTGGGGCCGGGCCAGCGGCCCGGTGATTTCCGGGCGCGGGCGGCGCTGGCCCGGCACGCGGCGGATCTGCGGGTGCTGGAGCAGGCGGCCGAGATCCGTTCCCAGCGGCTGCACGCGCCGTTCCTCGACAACCAGGTCGTGCGGGCGTGCCGGGCACTGCCGGAGGCGCTGCGGGTGCAGCCGGGGGCGCGGGCGTCGATTCTGCGGTCGGTGCTGGAGGGGGCGGGGGTGAGGGAGCTGCCGGCGGGGTGGGGGGCTCCTGGGGCCGCCGGCTCGACGGTCGCGGCGCGTACGGGGCTGCGGGTGGCGGCGGACTCGCTGGTGGCGCTGTTCGACACGCCGCTGCTGGCGGAGGCTGGGCTGGTCGAGGCGCGGGTGGTGCGGAAGGCACTGCGGGGCGCGGCGGAGGGCGAGCCGCTGCCTTTGGACGGCCTGGCGGATCTGGTCGCCCTGGAGGTGTGGCTACGCCGCCTGCTGGCCCGCAGGGGAACCTGCTGGACGGGCACCCCGGCCCGCCAGCGCGCGGTCCCGGGCGGCATCGCCCCGCAGCGGGGCGCGTTGGGCGCGGGCGCGGCGGGCTCCCGCTGACGCCTGCGACGCGGCTTTCGGCCTGGTGGAGCCGGGGTGGCGCCTCCGGCCGGTGGGCGGGGCGGGGGCGTCCGTTCTCGGACCGGCGCACATCACGTCCCTCGGGAAGACGAGGACGAGGACGCGCCGGCCACCGCGGGCGCCCACCCCTGCCCCGCCGCAGGCGCCACACCCGCCGCCACGACCCCACCCCCGCAACCCTGCAATCCGCGCACCTCAGCCCTTACGGGCCGCCGCTCCCGCGAGCAGCCGCTGCCGCATGTCGCCGCTCCCGCGGGCAGTCGTGCCTCCCCCAGTGCCCGAAGGGCCTGGGAAGTACCCCCAAGGGCGGCACGGGTGGGCGATGGGGCGTCCCCCGCTCGAGTGCAGCCGAGAGTGGGGGAGGCACCCCGCAAGCGCCGGGCCGCGCGACCACCCGCCGGCCCGCACTCACGCGGAGCTCCCCGCAGGCGCCGGCCCGCAGAAGCCGACCCGGCCCGCACAAACGCGGAGCACCCCGCAGGACCACCGGAGTGACCCCTACGCCGGGCGTGAGCGCAGCCCCTCCAGCAAAATATCCAGCAGCCGCGAAGACGCCGCAGCCTGCTGCGCCGCATCCGGCAAGGACGGCGCCGCGGTAGCGATCACCAGCAGCACGTCCGACACGGACACATCCGCCCGCAACTCCCCAGCGGCCCGCGCCCGATCCACCAACTGCCCCACGACCTCCAGCAGCTGCGCCGACCCCGCGTCGTCCCTCGCCGCCACAGCCACCGGCGCCTCCGGCACCAGCCGCAGCTCACCCGCCGCCTGCGTCCGCTGCTGCGGCAACCGCGCGTGGTCCGGCAGGCCGTGCTCCTCCGCCACGCCCACCCGCAGCACCTGCGGCGGCAGCAGCCGCCCCGCGCCGGACGCGACCGACGTGCGCAGGAAACGGGACAGCGCCGACCACGGCTCGTCCTCCTGGCCGAGCGCCGACCGTGCCTGGTCGGTCAGCCGGGAGGTCTCCTCCTCGGCGATCCGCCGCACCAGGACGTCCTTGCTCGGGAAGCGCCGGTACACCGTGCCCACACCGACCCGCGCCCGGCGTGCCACGTCCTCCATCGGCGCGCCGTAGCCCAGCTCGCCGAAGACCTCCCGCGCGGCACGCAGCACGTGCTCCAGATTGCGCTGGGCGTCCACGCGCAACGGTGTCGTTCGCGCTCCGTCCGGGCGTCCGCCGCCCGTGGGCGCGCTCGTCGTCGCGCCGGCCGCGAGAGCGGAAGACCAATGAGAGTCCTGAACATGCATATGTATTCCCCCGGTAATGACGTCTCCCCCCGGAGACTTCTCCCCGCCATTGATGGCCGGGGCGTGTGGAACAGGCCTGGCTTGCCGGTCCCGCCCGTCGCGAGCCCGATGAGCGCATCCCCCTACACCCCGTCGACAGACGAACATAGTTGAGAGGGAGTCAATTCAGAAGGGGCAGGTTCCGCACGGAGCGCCCCTCGATCGGAGTACGGGTCGTGTACGTCCTGAATGTACCCCTGTGCGGGGGCAGGTTCACCACTGCTGACCTGTGAGGATTCCGGCAGGGTCGGTGAATCGGCCAACCCGTGGTGTGCGGGCCTTCCGGTCACACAATTCGTCGGGCCTGTGGACAAACGCAAGCGACGGGTGCGTCATGGGATGGTGAAGGAACGTGCGCGCATTCTCGTTGTCGGCGGCGGCTACGTCGGGATGTACACGGCCCTGCGCCTCCAGCGGAGGCTGAAACGGGAACTCGGGCGGGGTGAGGCCGAGATCACGGTCGCCACCCCGGATCCGTACATGACGTACCAGCCCTTCCTTCCCGAAGCCGCCGCCGGTGCCATTTCCCCTCGGCACGTCGTCGTACCGCTGCGTCGTGTCCTCGACCGGTGCCACGTCGTCATCGGCGAGGCCACCGGCATCGACCACGCCACGCGCACGGCCACCATCAGCACGCTCGCCACCGGCGAGGAGGGCACGGGAGGGCGGCAGGTCGCGTACGAGGAACTGGTCCTCGCGCCCGGTTCCGTGTCCCGCACCCTGCCGATCCCCGGTCTCGCCGACCACGCCGTCGGCTTCAAGACCGTCGAGGAGGCCATCGGCCTGCGCAACCATGTGCTGGAACAGATGGACATCGCCTCCTCCACGCGCGATCCCGCCGTCCGGGACGCCGCCCTGACCTTCGTCTTCGTCGGGGGCGGCTACGCGGGCGTCGAGGCGCTCGGTGAGCTGGAGGACATGGCCCGTTACGCCGCGCGGTACTACCACAACATCCGGCCCGAGGACATGAAGTGGATCCTCGTCGAGGCGTCCGGACGGATCCTGCCCGAGGTCGGGGAGGAGATGGGGCGGTACACCGTCACCGAGCTGCGCCGGCGCAACATCGACGTACGTCTCGAGACCCGTCTGGAGTCCTGCGCCGACCGGGTCGCCGTGCTCAGCGACGGGTCACGCTTTCCCACGCGTACGGTCGTGTGGACCGCCGGGGTCAAACCGCATCCCGTCCTCGCGGCCACCGATCTGCCGCTGAACGGGCGGGGGCGGTTGAAGTGCACCGCCGAGCTGGCCGTGGACGGGGCCGCGCACGCGTGGGCCGCGGGGGACGCCGCCGCCGTCCCCGACGTCACCGCGGGGGAGCCGGGGCGGGAGTGCGCCCCCAACGCGCAGC
This sequence comes from Streptomyces sp. NPDC020731, assembly GCF_044334705.1. NCBI lineage: Bacteria > Bacillati > Actinomycetota > Actinomycetes > Kitasatosporales > Streptomycetaceae > Streptomyces > Streptomyces sp. NPDC020731. Next base: position 4,506 of record NZ_JBIRTN010000010.1, on the reverse strand, counting down.
ACGCGCTCCGCCAGGCGCGGGTCCTCGGGGACAACGTCGTCCACTCCCTGCGGGGCGAACCATTGGAGACGTACGCCCACAAGTACGCCGGTTCCGTCGCCTCCCTCGGGCTGCACAAGGGCGTCGCACAGGTCTACGGACGCAAGCTCAAGGGCTATCCCGCCTGGCTCATGCATCGCACCTATCACCTCAGCCGGGTCCCGACCTTCAACCGCAAGGCGCGGGTCGCCGCCGAGTGGACGCTCGCCGGGCTCTTCAAACGGGAGATCGTCTCGCTCGGCTCACTCGAACACCCCCGGGCGGAGTTCGAACTGGCGGCCGGTGGAAAGCCTTCTCAAGACCCCCCGCACACCCCGAAGGGGTCGTCCTGACCCGACTCAGGAACTCCAGCGGCCGGCCCGGCGTCTGACGGATGCCGACCCGGTCGGCACCCTGCCAGACTGGTCCACCACCGCGGGCGGGCCCCCTCTCACCCCGGTGCGGCCCCCGGGGCCCCGGCCGGTCCCGGTTTCCGGCCGCCGACAACTACACGAGGCAAGGATTCGTGAACTTCACGCGCTGGAGCGCCCGGCTCCCCGGAACGCAGCGCCGCGCCGCAGCGCGGAACGAGCAGGCGTTCTCCCCGGACCGGCGGGGAGAGGGCTCCGTGCCCGCGGCCCGCGCCGAACAACTCACCGACGACGTGCGGCCCGTGCCCGCCGTCGACGAGCTAGGGGCGCGCGAGGTCCTGGACCACGTCCCCTCCCTCGTCGCCCTGGTCCACGGCCCCGACCACCGCATCGCCTACGTCAACGACGCCTATACGGCGGCCTTCGGCGTCCGCCCGATCGGCGCCCCCGCACGCGGAGCACTGCCCGAACTGGAAGCACTCGGCCTGCTGCCCCTCCTCGACCAGGTCCTGCGCAGCGGCAAGCCCCGCACGGTGAAGTCCCGCAAGGCCCCCGACGGCCGCTCCTACACCTTCACCTGCACCCCGGTCACCGAGGTCGAAGGCCGTGGGGTGCTCGTGTTCGCCGCCGACGTCACCGACCACGCCGAGGCCGCCGAACGCCTGCGCGCCAGCGAACGCGGTCAGCGCGAGACCGCCGTCACCCTCCAACGCTCCCTCCTCCCCCAGGAACTGGAGGAACCCGACGACCTGCGCGTCGCCGCCACCTACCACCCCGGTGGCACCGAGGCCGCCGTCGGCGGCGACTGGTACGACGTGATCACCCTGGGCGGCGGCCGCACCGCCCTGGTCATCGGTGACGTGATGGGACGAGGAGTGCGGGCGGCGGCCGTCATGGGGCAGCTCCGTACGGCCGTACGGGCCTACGCGCGGCTCGACCTTCCCCCGCACGAGGTGCTCCAGCTGCTCGACGGCCTCGCCATGGAGATCGACGCCAACCAGATCGCCACCTGCGCGTACGCCATCCACGACCCCAACGAGGGCCGCCTGGTGTACGCATCCGCCGGCCACCTGCCCATCCTGGTCCGCGACGAGAACGGCACCGTCCAGCGCGCCGACGAACCGACCGGCCCCCCGCTCGGCACCGGCGGCTGGATGCACGCGTCCGGCTCCATCCCCCTCGGCCCCGGCTCCACCGCCGTCCTCTACACGGACGGCCTGGTCGAGCGGAGGAACGAGGACCTGGACGAGGGCATCGCCGCCCTGGAGCGCGCCCTGTCCGGAGCCACCGGCAGCCCCCAGGTCGTCTGCGACCGCCTGGTCCGCTCGGCCGGTGTGACCCCGGAACACGACGACGACGTCGCCGTGCTGGTCCTCCAGCAACCCGCCCGCAAGGGCGCGGAGGGCGAGCTCTTCCGCAACGCCGCGCTGGAACTGCTCGGCGGAGTCGAGGCGGCCCCCCGCGCGCGTGCCTTCGCCTCCGGCGTGCTGACCAGCTGGCGCTTCCCCGTCGAGCTGCACGACCTGGGCGTCCTGGCCACCAGCGAACTGGTCGCCAACTCCCTCCAGCACGGCACACCGCCCATGCGGCTGCGGCTGCGCCGCACCGACCGCCGCCTGATCATCGAGGTCACCGACGGCGACGACCACCTCCCGAGGCGCCGCCGCGCGGAACCCGGCGACGAGTCCGGGCGGGGCATCGCCATCGTCGCGACGATCGCCTCCAGCTGGGGCAGCAGACGGACCCCGGGAGGCGGCAAGGCGGTCTGGTGCGAGTTCCTCCTGCCGAAGACGAAGACGCCCGGCTCGTAGCAGAGCCGGGCGTCCAGGCGTACAGGGGTGAGCTCGGGGCGCGTGGCTCAGGCGTGCGCCGGAGCCTGCCCCGCTGCCGCGCCCCCCTGCACCACCACACGGCTCCGCGCCACCGACGGCTGGTTCTGCACGTCCGTGAGCTGCCGCCCGAGCCGCACCGCCAGCACCGTGATCCCCAGCGAGAACAGCAGGAAGATCACGACGTACGGCGCGTGCAGCGAGGCACCCAGCGGCCCACCCACCGCCGGACCCACGGCCAGCGCGAGCTGCTTCACCAGGGCGAACGCCGAGTTGTACTGCCCCGCCATCCCGGTCGGCGCGAGATCGGCGACCAGCGGCGCGAGCGTCGGCGACAGCATCGCCTCACCGAGCCCGAACAGCGCGTACGTCGAGATGAACGCGGCGGTCGCCATCGTCTGGCTCCCGTTCCCCAGCCCCGCGTACCCGGCCACGGCCCACGCCACGGCCCAGATCAGCCCCACGGACGCGATCACGCGCGAGCGCTTGCGCCGCTCGACGAACCGCAGCACCGCGAACTGCGCGACCACGATCACCAGGGTGTTCGCCGCCAGCGCCGTACCCAGCGCGGACGTCGAGATCCCGGCGGCCTCGACGCCGTACGCGCTCAGCCCCGACTCGAACTGTCCGTAGCAGGCGAAGAACAGCACGAAACCCAGCACGCACAGCTGCACCATGGCCCGGTTGCCCAGCAGCTGCTTCCAGCCGACCCCGGCCGACTGCGCCGGAACGCCCTCGACGCGCGGCGCGTGCGGCATCCGCACCGTCGCCATCACCACGACCAGCAGCAGGAACATCGCCGCCTCGATCGCGAAGAGGAGGACGAAAGAGCTCGCTTCCGTGGGATCCACGAGATGACCGCCGATGAGACCGCCGACGCCGAGCCCGAGGTTCTGCAGGAAGAACTGCATGGCGAACGCCCGCGACCTGTTCTCCATGGTCGAGCAGTCCACGATCATCGTCGCGAGCGCCGGCTGCATCACCGCCTGCCCCGCGCCCAGCGCCGCCGCCGACAGCAGCACGGTCGCCGCACCGCTCGACAGACCCAGGCTCAGCGCCCCGATCGCGGCCGTGACCAGGGCGACGAGCAGCACCGGCAGCGGGCCACGCCGGACGATCGCCCGTCCGGCGAACGGCAGCACGATCAGCGCGGCCACGGCGAAGACGGCGAGCACGAGACCCGCCGTCGTGGCTCCCAGCCCTCGCACCTGCGCCACATAGACGTACAGATACGGGACCGTGAAGCCCAGCCCGAACGCGCTGAGTGCGTTGCCCACGTGAATCCGGCGCATCACCGCGCCCGTCTCCCTGGTCACGTTCACCTCTCTCAAGTAGTTAGGAGTGAAGACTTAGAAGCTAAAGTTCGATGCTAAAGACTACACAGAGAAGGACTTCAAGGCAAAGGAGGGGCGTGCCATACTGCGGCCATGGGCGACACCTCCGGCCTCGGCGAGCCGACACTCGAAGAGCAGATCGCCGCCTACCAGCGCGAGTTCCAGGACCTCGACCCCCAGGTCGAGAAGATCGTCAACGCGCTGTCCCGCCTGAACCGCCGTATGAACGTCGCCTACGGCCGCCAGACCGCCGAGCTCGGCATCACCAACGCCGACTGGGAGGTCCTCAAGGAGCTCGTCCTCTCCGGTGCCCCGTACCGCATGGGCCCCGGCGACCTCGCCAAGCGCCTGGGGCTGACGCCGGCCGCCATGACCCACCGGATCGACCGCATGGTCACCGAAGGATTGGTCAACCGGGAGCGGGACGAGACCAACCGGGTCCGCGTGATCGTGGAGCTGACCTCCGCCGGCCGGGAGAAGTGGCTCGAGGCGATGCGCCTCGCCACCGTCTTCGAGGGGGACCTCCTCCAGGACCTCGACCCGGACGAGCGGGCGACGCTGGGCGAGGTGCTCACCCGCCTTCTGCGCCGGGTGGAACACGCCCAGCCGGATGCCGGCGGACGCCTCAGTGACCTGGACTGAAAGATCTTGACAAGGGATGCTTGACAGCCCCCATGCCGATCCGTAGAGTTCTTCGGGTTGCCACGGAGCCGTAACGGTTCTTCGGCAACACCTTCCGCCGCGACTGCGGCACTCAAAACCTCAGTACGACCTCCCAGTGGGAACGATTTCGGCGCGCCCGAATTCAATTCCAACCCTCGATTTGAGGAACACGGAGAGAGTCCGCTAGGGTTTGAGACGTCGGAACGGCCCAACGGCCGGGAAGACAACCCGCTCTGACCGGGAATCAGGACCGAAAGGATCTGATAGAGTCGGAACCGCCGGAAAGGGAAA